>JBMFPM010000084.1:0-7499 GCA_049969135.1 Anaerolineae bacterium | reverse complement strand
AGGTATCTGGTGTTGCTGGTGTGCAAGTAAGGGTGCAAAGATCGTCGGATCGTTTCTATTACGATGGCTTCTCCTGGGCGCCGAACGAAAGATGGATTACGGCTACTGGAACCATTAGTTGGACAATTCCATTCACGCCTATGGTGGAAGCAGTATACACAGTTACTTGTCGGGCAGCAGATTTCTGTGGTAATGTGCAAGATGCCCTTGGCATAGGCATATTTGTATATGATGTTACACCTCCGTCATCGCCCTTTAATATTGTTGTTACACCGTCGGTTTGGACACCGGTTAATTCTTTTACGGTCACGTGGGATTGTCTGGCAGACCTTTCAGGGTTCAAGGCAGTGCATTATAAATGGAATGCTGCTCCGGTAAGCAATGGGGATGAATCACCGGGGTCGCCTGTGTTGATTGATGAAGGAGTTCGGAGCATCCGGGGGTTAGCTGTGCCAACACAGGGCACACATCAACTTTTTATTTGGCTGGAGGACAGGGCGGGCAATGTCAATTACCAAACCCGTAATGCTACTACGGTAGGAGCATTCAAATGGGATGCTCAACCTCCTGCTACCACGGTTGTTAGCGTGGATGGAAGGCAAGGATGCGAGGGTTGGCATGTTTCGGCGGTGCAGGTTAATCTCTCGGCAGCGGATGTGAATCCTGATCCCGGTACAATCAATGCCACTTCAGGCATTAGCGCGACGTTCTGGCGTAAGGACGGCAATAGTTGGCAACAGGTGGTTGGATCCAGTTTCCAGGTGGCAGACGAAGGTGTGCATACTGTGGAGTATTACTCTGTGGATGTTGCGGGCAATGCCGAAACGCCTCGCGTGCTTACCCCTACGCTGAAGATCGATGCAACGCCACCAAGCACCTACCAACCAAGCTATACTGGAACTCTGGGCCGCGAGGGTTGGTATATATCACCGGTTTCCGTGACCCTGAATGCGACAGATGCTACCTCTGGCGTATCTATTACTTACTATCAAGTAGATACGGATACCTTGCAAACCGGCAATTCATTCTTGGTGACCGCCGATGGGGCACACGTTATTCGTTATTACTCGGTTGACGTGGCGTGTAACGAAGAGGCAGTGCAAACGGCAACCCTCAAAATTGATAGGACCTCTCCCCATACCTCTTACCAGCTTGAGGGTGTTCAGGGCGACAATGGCTGGTTTCTTGCCTCTCCGGTTACGGTTACTTTACAAGCGAGCGACGTGGTTACGGGGGTGCAGCAATCCTCTGGAGTGGACAGATTGTACTATCGTATAGATAGCGGGTCCTGGCAGGTCAGAGGAGCAACGACATCTTTTACCGTTACGATCCCGGCAGGGCAAAGCGAGGGTATGCGTACTGTTACGTACTACGCAACGGATGTAGCAGGAAATATAGAGCCGATGCAGACACTGACCGTAGGCGTAGATGCCCAGGCACCCTTAGCTCTCCCTTTCGCTCCATACCCTGTGCCCAGTGGGTGGACCAATATTAATTGCTTTGATATCCGCTGGTTTGCAAACCCCTATGATTTCTCTGGGATTGGGGGCGCGTACTATACTTTCCATGTGCCTATTTCTCCAACTGATGGGATACTTGTCCTAGGAGATAACCTCATGTCTATACCATGTGTGCAGGTGCCCGATGAACTGGGAGACGGCTTGCATAACGTGTATATCTGGCTGCGTGACAGAGCTGGAAACAGCGATCATCGCACCAGACACGCGGTTACCTTAGCTTTGGATCGCATTCCTCCTCAATTGAGCGCGGTAGTCGCAGGAAACCTGTGTGGTACAGCAGGGTGGTACAACTCTCCCATTACGGTTACTTTCGTGGCAACGGATACCCTCTCTGGTATGGCTACAGGGGTGATCAGTTACCAGGTCAATGGCGGAGGCTGGGTACAAGGCAATACCTATCACGAGTCTCGCGATGGTCGCTATGTGATTGAGAGTCGAGCTAGAGATAGTGCTGGCAACTATAGTGACATCGTGATCACATCGGTCAAAGTGGATCAAACAGCACCTGATGCTCCCATGCCCATTTGGGTGGAGCCGAGCGATTGGTCTAGAGATAATTCCTTTGTGGTACGCTGGGTGAACCCTTGGGATTTGTCTGGCATAGCAGGCGTTTACTACAAGCAGGGAAGTCCACCCATTTCATCCACAGACGGGGTTTTAGTAGATGGTGCGCAGAGTTCGCTTACTATCTCTGCTACTGCAGAAGGCGTGGTACCGGTCTATGTCTGGCTGGTGGACAAGGCATGCAATGCTGACCATGAGAAGAGAGCCATGGTTACACTCAAATACGATCGAACGCCACCCACCACCACTTTCACGGTTGACGGCATTCTAGGTAGGGAAGGTTGGTATACTTCAAATGTGCAAATCACGCTGAATTGCTCAGACATGCATTCAGGCTGCGGACAAGGAAACACCTACTATCGTATTGGCAGTGAGCCCTGGCGCGTTGGTAGCTCCTTTGTGATAACCAGCGAAGGAGTCATTACCTTTTCCTATTACTCTATGGACATTGCCGGCAATGTGGAACTGACGCGCACCAACTCCGTCAAGATTGACCGCACGCCGCCTTCCTCCTACGCCTTTACGGATCGCTACAGCCCCTCTCCGTCTTTCACCGTCCGCTGGGATGGCAGCGATGCCGCATCAGGGATAGCCTCTTTTGATGTACAATATAAGGAGGGAACGGCTGGTACCTGGCAGGATTGGGTTGTTTCCCTGGATCCTTCGCAACGGTCCAAGTTGTTTACAGGTGTGCGAGGAATGACCTATTATTTCCGCACTAGAGCAAGGGATAGGGCAGGCAACCTAGAAGCCTATCCTACTATCCCGGATGCGTACACTTCTGTTGATCCACTGCTCAATGGTGATTTCGAGCGTGATATTGCGGGGGAATGGGAGAGATGGGGTGTGTGTCTGCCCACGCGGGTTTATACACAGTCGTATAGCGGCAGCAACACGTATGCAGTGGTTCTGGGTTGCCCTGATCAGAAAAATGCACCGTTTGGTGAATCCATGATTTGCCAAACACTCAATGTACCCCCAGCTCAAAACATGCCGGCTCCCTTCCTGTTTTTCCGTTATCGCATTTTCACTTATGATATATTGCAGGGCCCAACAACCGGAAGGTTCTATGATTCCTTTAACGTGGGTTTGTGGCGCCCGGGTGAAATCGCTCCCACCTATGTTTTTACGGATGGGAATAGAGGGCCGACTTATGGCACATTGCTGGATTTGGGATGGCGAGAGGGAGCTGTAGATCTGCGCGCATATGCTGGGCAAACGCTAAAGGTTTGTCTCGCTAATGTAACGAGAGTGGATACGGCTTACAATACCTGGACTTTTGTAGATGATGCGCGCGTGGTCAACCTGGAATACAAGCTTTATTTGCCCCTCATGCAGCGTGCTGTTTCTATGTCTGGATCGGCAACGAAGACGGGATGGAGCCTGGCGCGTCCAGAGGAACAAGAAGGGCAAAGATTGCCGTTGGATGAGCGTTGATGGGGAAGGACCGAGGAGAGTATTGTGCCTGATGAGATAAGGGACACCAATGTAAATGAGGGTCAGCTTTCCGAGGCGGATGCTTTGTACGCAGAGGGCATGGCTCATTACCGCCGACGAGAGTGGGAAAAAGCTAAAGCCTGTTTTCTGCGCCTGAAGGCTATTGCGCCTGACCGTCGAAATGTGGACGCCCTCTTAAGTGAGGTGGATCTGTTCATTCAGTTACAGGAGATGCAGCCGGAACGCCGCGAGGCTATGTCTGCGGACAAAGCAGAAGAGTTTCGTAAGGCGAAGCCTGTTTCGCGCAAGGCATCGACGCCACCTCGTGAACGTCGCAAAGCTAGATGGCCAGCATTGTTGGTCATCCTAGCTGTGTTACTAATTGCTTTTTCTGCGCTCTATGTTACGGGGATGCTAGATCCACTGATCAACAGCCAGCGTCAAGCGCGCGTGCAGAGCTTGGTAAATCAGGGGCGTGCGGCTTTGAACGTTGGAGACTATGACCGTGCTGTCGCTGCTTTTGGTGAAGCATTGGCTTTGGCTCCCAACAACGAGGATGTGCAAACCTGGTATGCCAAAGCACAAAGATTTCAACAGATGAATTACTTGTACACCCAGGCAGAGGCAGACATCGCTGCCGAAAATTGGACTAGTGCTTTGGGAAAGCTGGAAAAAATCATTGTCCTTGACCCGACGTTCAAAGATGTCCGTACGAAAATCGACTTTATCAAGAACCAGCAGACTTTGGAGGCACGCTTTGCAGAAGCCAAGCAGTATTTTGACCAAGGCAACTGGAAACAGGCAATTGATATCCTGGAGCAATTGCGCGAGACTGCGCCAAACTTTAAGACAAGCGAAGTGCAACAAACGCTCTTCTATGCCTATTTTCGGAATGGGGTGGAATTGCTAGCTGGGGCGGGCGATTCTCTAGATTTGATGGGGCAAGCCATTCAGAGTTTTGATCGCGCGTTGTTGATCTTTCCCAATGACAAAACGGCTCTTATTGAGAGGCGGCTGGCAGATCTGTATCGCCAAGGCTATTTGTTTTTCAATCAAAAGAATTGGCCTCAGGCGGTCCTTGTCTTACAGCAAATTTTTAGTGCGCGCCCGAGTTATATGGATGGCCGAGTAACCAATATGTTGTGTACTTCGTACTTGCGGTTGGGAGATGCCTACCAAGCGTCTGGTGATC
Organism: Anaerolineae bacterium; assembly: GCA_049969135.1. GTDB lineage: Bacteria > Chloroflexota > Anaerolineae > UBA2200 > UBA2200 > JACIWX01. The sequence goes on along the minus strand of JBMFPM010000084.1, from coordinate 2,786 downwards.
TGGAGCAGGCTTTGCTACAATACCGAAATGTATTGTCAATTGAGGGATGCGACCATGTGGAAGCAGCAATGAAAGAACGCGAGGTTTACCTTGCCCTTTATCCACCCACGCCAACTCCAACCAAGACACGAACGCCAACGCGAACTCCACTACCTACTCCTACTTTTACTGCTACGCCTACACCACCACCAACACCGCCACCATCGCGCCCTGTTGTTCCTACAGAGACCCCAGTTATCCATGATTAGAAAGATTGAAACAAAGGAAGTGATCAATCGCTTCTTTAGAAGATTTTACCGGGGAAGCATTGGGGCTTACTTGCACGGACTCTTCAAAAGCAAGGTGGCACAGGCTGCGATTGCATTCTTCTGCTTTGTGTCCCCCATTGTCTTCTTGCCAGCAGCGGGGCGTGAAAGCGGGGTGGATTTATGGGTGCGTGCCGGGCTGCCCAAAACTGTAGTCAAAGAGGTATGGCTTCCTCAGGGCATCTTCGCAGTGCGATATGCATTGCTGGCTGATAAGGGAGTGTATCGCAGTACGGACAATGGTATCACTTGGTCGGCCCTGAATGATGGTTTACCCTCTGGACAATTCACGAACATTCACGTGCAAACCCTTGTGGTAGATATCGAAAATCCATCGATTGCCTATGCCGGCATGGGTGGTGCTGGCAGTCGAGATAGCTCCCTAAGTGCAGGGTTGTATGCGCTGGATGAAGCAGGGGATACCTGGTTGCCTGTAGGTAGGATGATGGCAGGCCAGGAAATACGCAAAATTACGCTTCTGCCACTGCAGGAAATGAAAACCAACATAGTCTGTGCTGTAGCCAGCGAAGGAATCTATTGCAATATGGGGGAAGGCCAATCCTGGATGCACCTTAACCCGCCAGCGGTCGAGGTGAACAAGATTTTGACTATTGCGATACGTGCAAGCAACCCACTGGCGATTTATATCGGGACTGATGGAGAGGGTCTATACGTTACGGAGAATGAAGGGCGTTCCTGGAATGCATTAACCCAAGAACTGGGTAATCTTCATATTTATGACATTGCCATCTCCAAGGCCCAACCCTATCTCATGTATATCGCTACAGAAGAAGGGGTATACAAATCCACGGATGCAGGCCTGACGTGGACAAAGCTAGGGCTAGCGACAGAGGGCCGGCGAGTGAATGCAATCATTTTATATCCCGGGGATGAGGATGTCTTGTTCGCGGGTTTACAATATGGTGCTGCATGTTATACGGTGGATGGTGGCACGAGTTGGAGGCCTATGAGAAAGGGTCTGGGCGATGTCACGATCTTTGGGCTGGCACTCGATCCGCAGAACTCTTCCATCCTTTGGGCGGGCACCACGGATGGCATTTGGCGCTACGTATTTGGAATGCCTGTATCTTCGCAGAGGACACACGTGACGCCTAACATAACCCCTGTGACTGAACCGACCCTGACACCAACACCGCTGCCCACTTTGACTCCCACATCTACCGAGACCCCCACTCCTACGGTTACTTTATTGCCCACGGCGACCTTTACTGCAAGCCCCACTGCTACGCACACCAAGCGGCCTTCGCCAACTCGTACTTTTACACCAACGCCCACTGACACTGCTACAGCAACGCCTCTGCCACCACCTCCACCAAAGCCGCTTCCTCCGCCTACTGAGACTCCTGTACCACGGTAAACAGGGATGTGCATATGGTGAGCAAGATGGCTACGCATTTGGATGAAGGTGCTGATTACTTGGGTATGATTTGGCAGAACGAACGCTGGGCAGGGCTCTTGTTCAAGTGGGCGTTGCTAGTAGTTGGCCTGTTCAGTACGAATTTTTGGGAGAAATACCGCATTTTTGCATGGCTGACTGTTGGGGTTCTAGGCTATGTTCTGTTGAATTTGTTTTTTACGCACCAGTTATTATTTCGACCCGATGCAGCTAAATCATGGAGGCGCAATTTCTACTTTCTCTCCTATGCAGCCGATATTGCTTTTGCCAGTATAGTTATTTACTTTAGCAATGCGATTGTCAGTGAACTGTATTTTTTGTATGCGTTGTTGGCATTCAAGTGTATCCTCTATTACCCTGTCTGGCATGAAATACTGCTTTTCCCCATTATTTTGGGCCCGCTCTACACATTACTTCTTCGCCTTTCCACGGATACGTGGTCCTTCTTAAGCGAGTCTGTGTTCCTTCAACGCTATGTCTTGCTTTGGAGCGGCATATTGATTGCTATGTACCTGAGTTGGTGGAATGAACGCAACTATTTATCACAGGTGAGTCTGCAGCGCACTCTTGCTGAACGCACTGTGGAGTTGGATAACAAAACGCGCACCATGCAACAAATGGCTACCAGCCTCGGCAATCGCGTGCTGGAGCTACGCACCCTTCAAGAGGGAATTAAGGCGATCAATTCCGCATTGGCATTGGAGGATGTGCTGCGGCTTATTGTGGCTAATGCTTCGCAGGTGCTGGAGGGCGCCCGCTGCTCCGTAGCGCTCCTAGATGAGGAGCATAACCAAGTTCTCTCTATGGCAGCTTCGGATGGCACGGTTGGTGTTTGGACTGATGCCCGCTTTGAGTTTATCCGGAGACTTGTCCAGTGGATCGTGGACAATGGCAAACCACTGCTCATTGGAGATATACGGCAGGACGATCATTTTGCAAACGCAGCTACGCTGTCCATTGTTTCTGTGATTAGTGTGCCCCTCTTTCTGGATAACAAAGCAGTGGGAGCGCTCATCGCCACAAGTCCAGATGCCAATGTCTTTACCAATGAGGATCTGAACCTC
>JBMFPM010000083.1:0-7516 GCA_049969135.1 Anaerolineae bacterium | reverse complement strand
AATGCAGATGGAGGCACAATCCTGGTTGGGATTGGCACGACTGGGATGCTTTTGGAGGAGGTAGAGCCTGAGCACTTGGAAGCGTTGCTCCTGCGTGCGCAAGGAATGTGCCGTCCGCCGGTCACAACGGAGTGGCAACGCTTAGAGACCGCGAGCGGGATGGCGATCGCTATCTCTGTGCCACGCAGTCCAGAATTGCATAGCCTTTTTGACGGCCGCGTCTTGCTGCGCTCGGGGGAAAAGAATCGCCCCCTGAGCGGCGAAGAGATCAGACACCTTGCCTCGGCTAAGGGAGCGGGCGATTATGAATTGGAAGTGGTCCCTGGTGCAACTTTGGACGACTTGGACGAGAGCATTATCGCCGAATATGCCGCCAAGCGACAGCTACGTAGTCCCCGTGGCGAGCGCTTGGGCGATGAGGAGCTCTTGTTGGATAGCGGAGCGATCAACGCGGAAGGCAAACCCACCGTGGCCGGCTTGCTCCTCTTTGGACGCAATCCTCAGCGCATAATCCCACACAGCAACGCTGTCTTGGTGCGCTTTGCAGGTACGACACCGACCAACCGGGAGGGCTTGCCGGGCTATGCCCGGCGTGAAGAGATCAACGGGGCACTGAGCCAGATCATTGACAGGCTCTGGAACATCATTTGGGAAGAAATGCGCCATGAAACGATCATCCACGGTCTGGAACGTGAAGAACGTCCGGAGTACCCCCCGGCAGCAGTACGCGAAGCCATCGTGAATGCTGTGGCACACCGCGATTACCGTCTCAAGGGCCGTAGGATCGAAGTGCGCATGTTCGATGACCGGCTGGAGATCATCAGCCCCGGCGGGCTCCCTGGGCATATTACCCTGGACAATATCGTCGAAGAGCATTTCTCGCGCAACCCGCGCATTGTGCGCGGCCTTTTCTACTGGGGATACATTGAGGAGTTGGGACTGGGCATTGACCGCATGATTGATGAGATGCTCCAAGCCGGGCATCCCCCTCCGCAGTTTCATGCCACGCCCTTTACATTCACAGTAACTCTGCGCAACGTACGCGAACGCCCAGCCAGCAAGTGGGAGAAAATCCTCAACGAGCGACAGATCAAAGCGCTAGAGTACCTGCAGGAACACGACCGCATCACCAACCGCGAGTACCATGACCTGTGCCCCGATGTGACTCCTGAAACACTGCGCCTGGACCTGGTAGATATGGTGGAGAAGGGCATCTTACTACGTATTGGCGACAAGAAGGGCGCTTACTACATCCTCAAGTAGACAATCCGGTTATATCCCAAAGGATATCCCAAATATCCCAAATGCGCGCCGGTGTTCCCCATGCGTCCTATCCCTGTCCCTGGTGATTAGACAACACCCGAACCATGGCGCACATCCTTGCCCGCTTCTTCCACAAACACTTCGAAGAGATGCTTCATTTTGGGGTCATCTTCGACCAGTTCTTCTGGATGCCACTGCACACCGAGAACAAACTGCTCGTCTTGAGCTTCGACAGCTTCGATCACACCATCAGGAGCGAAAGCAGCCACAGATAGTCTAGGCGATACTTCTTTTAGCGCCTGGTGGTGAAAACTATTCACCCCTACGCGTGTAGTGCCAAGGATGTCTGCTAGGCGAGTCCCTGGCTGGACCTCTACCTCATGGCCCAGGTAGTTCCGTGGATGATCGGGATGAAAGTTATGGCGCAGGGCATGGGGGATTTGCGTAGGAATGTCTTGGTATAGCGTGCCACCTAGAGCCACATTGAGCACCTGAATTCCGCGGCAGATTGCCAATACAGGCAAATTATCCTCCACTGCTCGGCGCACCAAAAGCATTTCCACGCGGTCGCGGGGCGGGTCCACATAGCGCACTTTAGCTGTGTGCGCTTGGCCAAAATGATGTGGGGCAATATCCCCGCCACCCGCCAAAAGCAAGCCATCCAGCCGTTGATAGATGTCCCACAGTGCCTGCACATCACTGAGCAGAGGAATAAGCACCGGGGCGCCTCCCGCCATTTCTAACGCATGGCAGTAACTCTGCCCAACGCAGAAGCGGCGGTATGCTGAACGCAGGTTGCCCTGGCAAGGGATACCAATCAATGGACGCACGTGCTTATACCTCTCAGTGGACTAGACGCAAGAACAGCGGTACGAAGGCAAGCGATACCGCCGCAACCAATTCGACGAGAATGTTCAAAGTTGGCCCAGCCGTATCTTTCAGCGGGTCTCCCACCGTATCGCCCACCACACTGGCAAGATGGGCTAGAGAACCCTTGCCGCCATATAGCCCCGTCTCGATACGCTTCTTTGCATTATCCCAAGCCCCACCTGCATTAGCCATGAAAATCGCCAGGAAAATGCCGCTCACGATATTACCACCCAGGAACCCGGCTAGAGCTTCACATCCCAGCGAGAGAACCAGGACAAAGGGAGCAGCGACCGCAATTAGGCAAGGCGCAACCAATTGCTGCAAAGCACCCTTGGTGGCGATGTCAATACAACGCTGATAGTCCGGCGGGACCTTACCTTCGCGCAACCCGACAATCTCTTTGAATTGACGTCGCACCTCGGTAACAATCAATCCTGCGGTACGGCCCACGGCCTTCAGGGTCATCGAGGAGACCAGAGCGGGAAACGCTCCCCCGATGAGCAATCCAGCCATAACCCGGGCATCGCGGATGTCCAGGCTGCGCACCTGTGTTGCTTCTGAGTAGGCAGTGAGCAAAGAAAGCGCTGCTGCCGCTGTAGCGCTGACAGCAAATGCTTTGGCAATAGCGGCAGTAGTATTGCCCGCGGCATCCAGACGATCAGTAATGCGCCGAATGGATGGATGCTGCCGTGTCATCTGCGCAATACCGCCAGCATTATCGGCGATGGGACCATAGGCGTCCATGGTTAGGGTAATGCCCAAAATCGAGAGCAAGCCCACACCTGAAAGGGCAATACCGTAAATCCCCCACGCTCTGAACGCCGCGACCATAGACAAACCAAGGATGAGCATAGGCAACGTGGCGCTCTGCATGCCCACTGCCAGACCCGTGATAAGCAACGTAGCTGCGCCAGATTCGCCTGAGCGGGCGATGGCATCCACTGGCCGTCCTGACGTGAAATAATCCGTAATCAAACCGATCACCACCCCGGAAACGAGTCCTGACGATGCAGCGTAAAAAGCGCGCAGATCACCCAAGTAGAAAATGGACAACAGCAAAATCCCGAGCAATGTCACCAGGCCACTAATTATCATCCCCAAACGCAAGAGCATCTCGGGCCCCACCTTCCCAGTGCGGGTCAAGAGCTTCACCGCTACAATAGCTAGGACGGAACCAACCATCCCTGCCAGAAGGATCCACAAAGGCAAGAGGATGCCCTTCTCGCCCAGAGGCGTGCCCAAGACACTCGTTGCCGAAGCGCCCAGAATCAACGCAGCAATAGACGTATCTACATAGGCTTGGTAGGTATCTGCACCCATGCCTGCCACGTCCCCCACATTATCTCCAACGTTATCGGCAATGACAGCGGGATTGCGCGGGTCATCCTCTGGTATGCCCACTTCGACTTTCCCTACCAAATCAGCGCCTACATCTGCCGCCTTGGTATAAATACCCCCGCCGATACGGGCAAAGATCGCCGCGAAACTGGCGCCAATGGAATAGCCCGTCAGCACAGTCAACGGATTGGGCACTAGCCTCAGGAGGGAGAAAAAGAGATAGACAGAGGATACACCAAGGATGCCCAAGCTAATCGCAGCCATGCCTAATACTGCCCCACCCGTGAAAGCCACATCTAAAGCATGTGTGGGCCCATTACGAGCAGCAAAGGTAGTGCGGCCATTAGCACGCGTGGCGATCGTCATGCCAAGGTAGCCAGCCAGCACGGAAGTTCCCGCACCGATGACAAATGTGATCATCATGTAGACATTCAGCGTTAGCACCAAGAAGGCAGCAAAGAACACCGCTACAATGGCCATGATACGGTATTCGCGACGCAAGAACGTTGCCGCACCCTCCTGGATGAAAGCGGAGAACTTGACGATCTCTGGTGTTCCTGGCTCCTTACTCATCGTCACACGAGCAAGATACAGGGTCAACAGCAACCCCAGCAACCCGGCGATGGGGAAAACAAAAGCGATTAGAGATACGGTCATAGTGGATGCTCTACCTCCCATTAGGATATCAGCACTGACGTTAGAGATGAGGAACTTGCCTACCCTCGCTAAGGACTAGCGGCTTACCCGCCTGGCATAAAGAGATGTAAAAGGGACAGGAGACAGCCCGTTGGTGGGGGCGGTGGAGTTACTGGTGGTGAAAAGGGTGTGTTCAAATAAGCCTGGTACGCATCCCCCCGGCCCTTGCCTTGCGCATTGGCATCCAACCCCAGGTCCTTGGCAGTGTTCATGAGCCGTTCTTTCAGTTGTGCCGGCGTCAAATCAGGGAAAGCCTCCAGTAGCAAAGCCACGATGCCTGTACCGTGAGGGGTAGCCATGCTAGTGCCGGATGCGCGCGTGTAGAGCGTGTTTACCGGCGTGCCCATTGCGGTGCCTTGGGCACGACAGGAGACAATGTCCACACCAGGCAGCAGAATGTCTGGTTTGACGCGGCCATCACTCGTGGGCCCACGCGCTGAAAAATTAGCAATCGTATCCTGTTTGGAAGAAGCGCCTATGGTCAATACCTTCCTGGCACAGCCAGGAGGGCCAACAGTGGCTGCGCCTGGGCCATAGTTTCCGGCAGCCACGCAGACCATCACCCCGTGGTCTACCGCCGCATCACAAGCGGTGGAAAGAGCATCCGTGCCATCGCAAGGCCCAACACCACCCAGGGACAAATTAATCACCCTGACGTTCTGCTCTACGGCCCAATCCAGACCTGCTATGACTTCGCTCATATAGCCGGAGCCATCACCGTGCAGCACCTTAGCGGAATAGATGCGGGCTTCAGGGGCAATGCCTTTGTATTGATTGCCTGCCCCCGCAGCAATCCCAGCCACATGGGTACCGTGCCCATGGTTATCCTGCGGCCCTTCACCGGTGAAATCCTCCATCGCCACGATGCGCCCGGCAAAATCAGGATGGCCGGGATCAATGCCCGTATCCACAATCGCAATAGGCACGTCGCGTCCAGTAAAGCCAGCCGACCAGACCTGAGGAGCACGGATTTGAGAAGCCGAAGCATCCAGACAAGTATGCACAGGCAAATCCGGCCAAATTTGTTCTACTGCGGGATCAGCAGCGAGTGCCTGGATTTGCTCTGCTGTGGCGCGCATGGCAGTCGCCGGAATGAGAAAAAAGTGCTGCACCCGCGAGATGCCCATCAAGGGCCTAGCGCTGAGAGCAATGTGCTCCCTATATTTCACGATGATGCGGTGTTCTTGTGGTGCCCCCGGAGCTGCCAGTGCCTCAGCCAGAGCGGGGGTGATTTTGTCTTCACTCATTTCTGCCTCCCTTGTCTTGGTCGTTGCGCGCCTGCGCAAACACGCGGCGGTCCTCCTCGATCGCCTGCACCCAGGGCTCTTGCAGAAGGGTCAAAGCGGTCTCTGCTGGACAGGAAATAGCTACTGCATTGAGCAGCCGAAAAGAGCGCAACACGGGAACGTTGAGTTCAGCCAAGCGCGATTGCGCTTGTGCTAGATCGCCTGCGACACGCACAATCAAGTGCACAGTATCATTAGGTCTGTTCTGGAGCCTAGCCTCAAATGTTCGTTCTATCTTGCCCATTTTCCCTTGCCACCACACAAGCAATCGCATATTCGCGCGAGTGGGAAAGGCTAATCGCAAACTCTGCCAAACCCAGTTCCTCTGCGCGGGCTGCAGCGCAGCCATGCAAACGAACCCAGGGCTTACCACGCCCATCCGCTAGCACTTCCATCTCACGCCACGACACTCCGGACAAACCAGTGCCCAGGGCCTTGGAAATAGCCTCTTTAGCGGCAAAGCGCACTGCCAGTTCCGGCACTCGTCCTGCACAAAGAGCGAGCTCAGCCTGGGTATATACTCTGCGCAAGAAGCGGCCATCCCAGCGCAATATCGCCCGCTGAATGCGTTCAATTTCGATGATGTCTATCCCCACGCTGAGCATGCAAAGCGCTCACAAAGGCTGGCCGTTTGCATTATAGCCCCGGCCGACACCACGGTAGATAAATCCCAACTCCCTCATCTTCTCCGGTTCATAGATATTGCGTCCATCAAAAAGCACCCGTTGGCGCATGGAGCGGGCAATACGCGCCATGTCCAATTGTTTGAATTCATTCCATTCCGTAACCAAGACAAGAGCATCCGCACCTTCAGCCACTTCATAGGGGTTGTCGCAATACGTTACATTGTTGAGAATCTTGCGTGCATTATTCATCGCCACTGGATCATAAGCTTTTATTTGGGCTCCCTCATGTTGCAGCATATGAATGATCTCGATAGAAGGTGCATCGCGCATGTCATCTGTGTTCGGCTTGAAGGAAAGGCCCAAAATGCCAATGGTCTTGCCCCGGAAATTGCCCAAAATTTCGCGCAATTTCTGGATGACGCGTTTGCGCTGGTCATAATTAATCTCCATCACCGCGCGCAGCATCTGGGGGTGACAGCCATGCGTTGCGGCAATATGGGCCAGTGCCTTGACGTCTTTCGGGAAGCAAGAGCCGCCCCAGCCCACGCCTGCGCCGAGAAAGGCAGGGCCAATGCGCTTGTCGCTGCCCATACCTAGCGCGACCTCTTTGACATCCGCACCAAGCGCCTCGCAAATGTTCGCCATCTCATTGATGAATGAGATTTTGGTCGCTAGGAAGCAGTTCGATGCATATTTGATCATCTCCGCAGTACGCAGGTCGGTGATGATAGTAGGAGCCTGCAGGGGAGCATAGAGTTCTGCCACTTTCTCCGCTGCCTTGCGATTGGTGGAGCCAAGCACAATGCGATCGGGGTTCATGAAATCATAGACCGCCGAACCCTCGCGCAGGAATTCCGGGTTGGAAACAACATAGAACTCTACATCGTTGACTTTGTGCTCGTTGATGATGTCAGCCACCCAGTCCCCGGTGCCAATGGGCACGGTGCTCTTGTTCACAATGATCACAGGTCGGACAAGCCGCTTGGCAATGTCTTCCGCGCATTGCGTTACGTGGGAGAGGTCGGCTTCTCCTTCACTTCCAGAGGGTGTACCTACGGCAATAAAAATGAATTCAGCGTCACGCAGCCCTTCATCGTAGGATACAGTGAAATCGAGACGGCCTGCTTCATAGTTCCGACGGACAATTTCCTCCAGCCCGGGTTCGAAAATAGGCAAAATGCACCTTTTCAGGTTCTCCATCTTCTGCTTGTCGCGATTGACGCAAATAACTCTGTTGCCCAAATCAGCTAAGCAAGCACCAGTAACCAACCCCACATAACCTACACCGATGACGCAAATATTCTTCATGCAGCGAATCTCCTCCACAAGAGATAAGGTAGCAACAAAGTATACCTTCGGAAAGAGGAACTGTCAAAAAAGCGAAAGGAGAGTGTTGAAAAAGTTCGCTGGTTTTGTAGGTAGAGCAAAAAGGGAGTA
>JBMFPM010000082.1:0-7529 GCA_049969135.1 Anaerolineae bacterium | reverse complement strand
GTGATCTGATCCTGGAAAACTATGTCTGGAAGCGCTTGATTGTGCAAGCGCTGAAGAACAAGCAACTTCCCCTTTGGAACCCTTATATCTTGTCCGGCCAGCCATTCCTGGCAGCGGGTCAGCATTCGGCGCTGTACCCATTGAGCGTGCTGTTCTACGTCCTGCCACTGGTGAAGGCTTACGGATATTTCACCGTCCTGCAGTTGCTCTTGGCTGGCGTATTCATGTACGTCTATGCCCGCACTATTGGGCTGGAACGGATAGGCAGCGTGGTGGCAGCGATTGTTTTCCCCTTTAGCGGGTTCATGGTCGTCAGCGTAGTCCACCCCATGATCATAGCGGCAGCCTCCTGGTTGCCGTTGCTACTGGCAATTGTGGAGCGCTTGGTGCGCACGCAGGAGGATCAAGGTGCCGGTCAGAAACCGCGCCCGGTGTCGTATATCCCCTGGATTGCCCTCGGGGCAGTTGCCATGGGTCTCATGTTTTTGGCTGGGCATGTGGAGATTGCGTACTACGTGGTGCTAGTTACCGCATTCTATGCCCTTTGCCGTCTGGGGATATTATGGTGGCAGACCCGCAATGGGATCCAGGTGGGGAAATTGGCAGCGGGGGTTGTGCTGATTGTCACTATCGGCATTGGTCTGGCAGCGGTCCAGATTATCCCGCTGTACGAGGTCGTTACACAGAACTTTCGTCAGGAGTCCGCCACATATCGGCAGATTATTGGCTGGGCTTATCCCTGGCGGCGGTTGATTGCCTTTTTGATCCCTGATTTCTTCGGCAACCCGACTCATCATAGCTATTTCGATGTCTTCTCCCGACAGGTGGTGACGGCGCTGCGCAATGCACAAGGCGAGCCCATCCGTACCATCTACTGGGATGTGAAAAACTATGTTGAAGGCGGCAGCTATGTGGGCGTTTTACCTCTGCTGCTGGCGTTAGTCGCTGTCTGGAAGTCACGGACAAAGTATGTCTGGATCTTTCTCTTGCTTGCTGTTGTCTCGTTGTGCTTTGTCTTCGGCACTCCGCTGTATGCCCTTCTTTACTATTTGCTCCCCGGTATCAAGCAATTGCATTCCCCATTCCGATGGATTTTCCCGTATACGCTGGGTGTCTCGGTCCTCGCAGGCTGTGGGGCATCCTGGCTTGCTGGCAAAGGTTCTGACGCAAAGCCTCATTTCGTCCGCTTGCTTGGCATGCTGTCTTTCCTCGTGGGTACGTTGGGGCTGGGAGCGCTGGGCCTGAGCCTTCTGTTCCCGAGGCCCGTGATTGCATGGGCAGAGCGGGTGATGTTCTCCCTGGCGCAAGCTCCTGAAGCCTTTGCCGATGGACGGGCATTCTATTCTTATGAATTTCGCAATCTCCTGATCTTTTTCCTGGCGCTCTTGGGTGCGGGCCTGACTCTCTTGGCAAGTGCTACTCGTCTGCGTATCGGCAGAGTCCCGCTGTGGCAGGTGTTAGCGCTTGGGGTCATCCTCGCTGAGTTGTTCACTATCGGCATGCATTTTAATCCTGCCGCCGATCCGGCGATCCTGGATTTTACACCGCCGGTGGTTGCTTTTCTCAAGCAGGATCAAGAGCTATGGCGCTTTACCACACTCAACATGCCAGGGGAAAAGACTTTCAATGCCAATGCCGGCATGATCTATGATTTGGCTGATGTGCGCGGTTATGATTCCATTATCATGCGGCAATATGTGGACTATATGCAACTGCTTGAGCCGCAAGGGGAGTTGCTTTACAACCGCATTGCGCCGCTGACTAGGGAGAGTTCCTTGGATTCCCCTCTGCTGGATGTGCTGAATGTCAAGTATGTGCTGACGACTGTCAGCATTGAGCGGCCTAATTACACCCTTGTCTATAAGGGCGAGGTACGCGTCTACCGCAACGAGGATTACTTGCCAAGAGCTTTTGTAGTCTATCAGGCAGAGGTTATTCCCGATGCCAGGGCAAGACAGGAAGCTCTGCAGCAGTTCGACCCACGGCAAGCCGTCATCCTAGAAGTTGAGCCGACGGGGAGCACGATCCATGCCCAAAGCACGGGATGGATGCCGGCGAATGTGGTTGCCTATGGGCTGAATGAGGTGGTTATAGAGGTTACTCTCCCAGAGAGTGGCTACCTTGTGTTAGCTGATAACTGGTTCCCTGGCTGGAAAGCCTATGACACTCAGCCAGGGCAGTATGAGCAGGAAATACCGCTCTACCGGGCAAATGGCACCTTCCGCGCGGTGGCTCTTGGCCCAGGAGAGCACCGAGTGCGGTTCAAATATACCCCGTTGTCATTCAAGCTAGGTTTATTTATCAGCTTTGTAGCGGGTGTCGTTTTGTTTTTGCTGGTGGGCTACTGGCTCTGGCGGCGCCTGTATGTCGCAGAACAGGAAGAGCGGGATGTACAACGTGTGGCAAAGAATGCCCTGACACCCATGGTATTGTCTTTGCTTAACCGTGCCATTGACATGGCTTTTGCCATGCTCTATCTGCGCGTTCTGGCTCCGGAAGGAGCTGGGCGTTATCAGTTTGCGACGAACTTTATTGGCTACTTCGAAACGGCGCTTCTCTTTGGCTTAGGCACATTGATCACTAGAGAGATGGCGAAATACCGTGAGCAAACCAACCGCTATGTGAGCAACAGCGTGGTGTTGCGTATGTTGCTCTGGCTCATCTTGCTGCCCATCTTGGGGTCTATTGTCTATGGTTACGTGCACTTCTTTGACTTGACAGGCGATACCGTAGTCGCGATTTTCTTCTTTTTTGTAGCGTTGATCCCCTCTTTGATAGCGGATGCCTTTACTGCAGTTTTTTACGCCAACGAGAAGATGGAGTACCCTGCTGCGATTACTTCAGTAACGACCATTATGCGCGTAACGTTGGGCACGCTAGCGCTGTTGCTGGGCTATGGTTTTGTGGGGATGGCGGCGACGACGCTACTGGTGAATGTCGGCACAGCGCTTATCTTGGGCTTCTTAGCCACGCGCATGTTCTTCCGCCCACGCTTGGAATTTGATCCTCCTTTTGCCCGTACGATGGCTAGCGAGTCGCTGCCGCTGATGGTGAACAATTTGCTGTCGCGGATCTTTTTCCAGGTGGACGTGCTGCTGCTTCGACCATTGCGCGGCGATGTCGAAGTTGGCTACTATGGTGCCGCCTACCGCTACATCCGTGCCCTGGACATTATCCCATCGTACTTCACACTGGCGATTTTCCCCTTGATCTCACGGCTTGCTGAATCGAGCCGTGACTCTCTCATCCGCGCCTACATCCTGTCGGTGAAGTTGTTGGTTATGATTGCTTTGCCCATTGCTGTTGGGACTACTTTTGCTGCTCGTGAGTTGATGCTCATCCTGGCTGGGTCAGAATACTTGCCGCATTCGATGATTGCTTTGCAGTTCCTTATCTGGTATATGCCCGTTGGTTTTATCAACAGTGTGACTCATTATGTGTTGATTGCCATCAATCAGCAACGCTTTTTGACCAAGGCGTTCGCGTTTGGAGCTGCCTTCAATATAGTGGCTAATTTGCTCTTGATTCCACGTTATGGATACGTTGCCGCAGCGATTGTAACAGCCTTGTCAGAACTGGCCTTATTCCTGCCATTTTACTATTGCGTGCGCAAAAACCTCACTACGTTGCCCTGGTGGGAGATATTCTGGCGGCCTACGATGGCTGCGCTCTGGATGGCCGCTTTTATGTGGCTGTTGCGTCGCACAACAGCTTTGCTCACTATCCCGGTGGGAGCGGCTATCTATCTGGTGGCTTTGGTGGCAGCAGGCACTTTTCGTCAATCCGACGTGGCTTTGGTTATGGAGTTGTTGCCGGCTAGAGTTAGGAGGAGATTTTCATTATTACACATGGGAGGCGAACGATGAGCAAGTGGGTGTATATTGAAGATATTGCTGCGTATGTTGGCCAAGAAGTAACTATCAAAGGATGGCTGTATAACCGCACGGATAAAGGCAAGTTGCAATTTCTCCTGGTGCGCGATGGCACAGGCATTATTCAGTGCGTAGCTTCGCAAAAGGATCTGCCCCCTGAGGTGTTTGAGGCAGCTCAGAAGGTGACCCAAGAATCTTCCGTGATTGTGACGGGGCAGGTGCGGGCTGATCCGCGTGCTCCAGGGGGCTATGAAGTGTTGTTGAGCGATCTACAGATTGTCCAGCTTACGCAGGATTACCCCATCACGCCGAAGGAACACGGCATCGAGTTCTTGATGAAGCACCGCCATCTTTGGATCCGCTCTGCGCGCCAGCATGCCATCCTGCGCATTCGCGCCGAAGTAGTCAAAGCAATCCGTGATTGGCTCAATAGCCACGGCTTTGTGAATGTGGATACGCCTATCTTGACCCCTTCTTCTTGTGAGGATACCACCACGCTGTTTGAAACGGATTACTTCGGCGAGCCCGCTTACCTCACGCAAAGCGGCCAGCTTTACAATGAAGCAACCATTGGAGCATTTGGCAGGGTATATTGCTTTGGGCCGACATTCCGTGCAGAGAAATCCAAGACACGGCGCCATTTGACTGAATTCTGGATGGTAGAACCGGAGATGGCTTATGTGGATTTGGAAGGATGCATGGAGATCGAAGAGCAGTTTGTCAGCTATATTGTGCAGACGGTGCTCAAGAACCGTGCCAAAGAGCTGCAGACGTTGGAACGGGATACTACCAAGCTTGAAAGGGTGGTACCGCCTTTCCCGCGCATCAGCTACGATGAAGCAGTGGAGTTGTTGCGGGAGAAGGGATTTGACTTCAAGTGGGGCGATGACTTTGGGGCGCCCCACGAAACAGCCATTGGCGAGCATTTTGACCGGCCTGTATTCGTCCACCATTACCCCACTGCCATCAAGGCTTTCTATATGGAAGAGGACCCTGAGCGGCCTGAGGTCTGCTTGTCAGTAGACTTATTAGCTTCGGAAGGCTACGGTGAGATCATCGGCGGAGGTCAGCGTACTGCCAGCTACGAATTGCTGGAGCAGCGCATCAAGGAACATAACTTGCCACGGGAAGCGTATGAATGGTATTTGGATCTGCGCCGTTATGGTTCGGTCCCGCACTCTGGTTTTGGATTGGGAGTGGAGCGCACAGTAGCCTGGATTTGCGGGATTGCGCATATCCGTGAGACAATCGCTTTTCCACGCATGCTGGAGAGGATATATCCGTAGAGTGAGGAGTGATGAGTGATGAGTGAGGGGTAAAAAGCTAAAACGTAAGAGGTGAAATGTAGGGTGGGGAGAATGGGTGAAAAAGCGTTGCAGTTTCCATTGGATTTTCGCTGGGGCACGGCCACAGCAGCGCATCAGGTAGAGGGTGACCCAGCGCCCAGTGATTGGTGGGCATGGGAGCAGGTCCCTGGCCATGTGAAGGATGGTACGGATGCGGGGCATGCTTGTGAGTGGTGGAAAGGTCGTTATGTCGAGGATTTCGACCTTGCTCAGGCGATGGGCCAAAACGCGCTACGGCTCTCCTTAGATTGGAGTCGCATTGAGCCCAGCAAAGGAGAATGGGATGGCGAAGCCATCGCTCGGTACCGACAAATGCTGGCTGCTTTGCGCGACCGTGGCATAGAGCCTATGGTAACCCTTTTCCATTTTGTCAGTCCCTTATGGCTGGCGGAGCAGGGAGGCTGGGAAAATGAGGATGTCGTGCGCTATTTCGAACGTTTTGCAGCCAGGGTGGTGGAAGAATGCGGCGATTTGGTGAACCTGTGGTGCACGATCAACGAACCCAATGTCTACGGAGCATACTCTTACTTGTTGGGCAATTGGCCGCCACAGAAACGAGATATCCGCCTCGCATTCCGCGTGATACGCCATCAATTGCTGGCACACGCCTTTGCCTACCGCGCCATTCATCGTTTGCAGCCAATGGCGAGAGTGGGATTAGCACAACATTTGCGTGTTTTTGATCCTATGCAGCCCCATTCCACCCTAGATCGTTGGGCGGCAGGAGCGCAGGATTACCTTTTTAACAGGCTCGTGCTCGACCCACCTGTAGATGGGGTACTCCGTTTCCCGTTGAGTTGGAATACCAAAGTGCCTGAGTTGGCTGACTCGCAAGATTACATCGGATTGAACTATTACTCGCGCGATATGGTCAGCTTTGACATTACCAAGCCCCAGTTGCTCTTCGGGCGGCGCTCGGTCATGCCAGGCACAGAGTTCAGCATGGAGGGCTGGGGTGAAATCTATCCCGAAGGCCTGTACCGTCTGCTCAAGCGCCTGCAACAATATGGGAAACCCATCTATGTAACCGAATTTGGTGTGCCGGATAACGATGACTCCAAGCGCCCACGTTTTCTTATCACACATCTCTCTGCTGTGTACCGCGCGATCGCCGAGGGGGTGCCGGTGAAGGGAGTTTATTTCTGGTCTTTGGTGGACAATTTCGAATGGGCAGAAGGGTTCAGCGCGCGTTTTGGCTTGATTGGCCTCGACTTGCAGACCGGCAAACGCACTCTGAAGAGCAGTGGGCAATTGTACGGCGAAATCTGCCGCCAGGGAGCAATCACGCTAGAGATGGTTGAGCGCTATGCTCCAGAGCTCAAAGGACTGCTCTTTCAAGCGGGTGGCTCCACGTGATGGTGCAATTCGTATTCCCAAACTCGTAGCCCCTGCCGGCTCAAGTGGATAGGGATGTTCTTATAGAGCGGATTCTCTGCTTCGATCATGCGAATCAGTTCCCTTTTGGCGGAGGAAGATTCAGAGCAGAGAATGGTGATTGATCCGCCTTCGCCACCTGCGCCGTTCACTTTCCAGCCCATAGCTCCAAATTCTTTGGCGATCTGGATGACTCGCTGTGCATCTTGGCTAATCAGATAAGGATGCAGGCGTCCTTGCGCCTCCGTATTTTCGATCATTGCACGGCCCAGCGCGGCAAAGTCACCAGCATAAACCGCATCCCGAGATTTAGATGCTGTCAGCCGCAGGTCCTGCAGTCGTTTGCAATCTGGCCCTTCGTCCTGTAATTCCGCAATCACCTTTTCATGGACCTGGGAAGAACTATGAGTTTTCCCCAGATAGATCAGGATCAAGCGCCGTTCCAGTTCCCACCAGATGGGATCAGGCACCTGGATGGGGGAGACAATGGCGTGGGGATACCTGGTGATTTCGATATAGTTGATACCGCCATAGGCTGAGCAGAGTTGATCTTGGATGCCGGATTGCTGCTGGAGCATTTCCACTTCTACCGCATGGGCGGTGTATGCGATTTCGTGAAGGCTCATCCGCCCTAGCGTGAGGCAATCCAGGGCACCGATGAGTGCTACGGCAACTGCTGCTGAGGTCCCGGTGGAGCAGCCGCTTGGCACCGCTGAGTAGATAGTAATTTCAACGGCCTCATGTTCCGGCACGCCCATGCGTGCAATCGCTGCTTCGAGCAGCGGATGGCGATTCCAATGGGCTTGGTCCAGGGAGACGGCGTAGCGGTCGCCATAGTTTTCGGCGTGGAGGATGATGCGCTCCTGGTCAGCCATATGAGGGCGGACTTGGATTTGCACCTCGACGTAAGGGGCAACCGCGATATTGAAGACTTTAC
>JBMFPM010000081.1:0-7575 GCA_049969135.1 Anaerolineae bacterium | reverse complement strand
GCCCGGCGCACAGGCCAACGCTGCAGCATGGTTAGCTCTCGCTCTCCATTGTCTGTACGCAAGCGCGCAATAGGCTCGTCAATCGTATACTCACCGGCTGGAGCCACCCAGACCAATGTGCCTTCCCAATAGGGAGGAACCATCACCCGATGTTCCAATGCCGCTGTCTCGGGAACAACGCCTAAAATCATACCCCCGGTCACGTGTTCCCCCACTTTGACTTGGGGCGTGAATTGCCAACGCGCTTTGCGGTACAGCGGTGTCACGTGCACTCCTCGACCAATGAAAGAACCACTCCGTGCCTCAAGGACAGGCAATGGGCGCTGAATACCATCGAAAATGCTATGCGCCAGGCCAGGCCCCAGCTCCACTGACAGCGGCATTCCAGTCCCATAAACCGGCGCTCCTGGCCGCATACCAGAAGTCTCTTCATATACCTGGATGGTGAGGACATCCCCTTCCAAGCCAATGACTTCGCCTACGAGATGGTCATCACCCACTTCGACGACTTCCAACATACTCACCTGGCGCGATCCCCGGGCGCGCACCACGGGCCCGTTGATCCAGATCACCGTGCCCACCTGAGCGCTCATTGCGCATCCCCCGTCAAAAGATGATATACCACCGTCCGCAAACCGTCCCATTGGCGCACCAGTCGTGCTTCCAGCGTATTGTCGTACTGCCGGCGTCCATCTGCCGTCTCTACAATCACACCAACCCCGCGCTGCAATGTCTCCCCAAGCCCTAGATGGATACCCAGTTCTTGCGCAAGCTCTGTCAACAGGCCGCCACGCAGGACCTCTTGCGTCTGTGGATCTGCACGGATGCGTAGGTCGCTATCACCCACACAAAGCACTGCTTCCTTTACCCACTGGCGCACAAGTTGCTCATAATCAGGGCGCTGTGGCACAGAAGGCAACTGCTTCTCCACCGCTTGAAAAACCCTTTGCAACAGTTGCTCACGGCGCTCCAGGAGCATTTTTCGCGCTTGTAGTTGGGCTGCAGCGATAGCCTGGCTGTGCAGACGTTCAGCCTGGCGTCGTGCTAAGCTCAGGATATCCTCACGTTCGGCCTGAGCCTGCCGTTGTGCCTCCTGCTTGATAATCATGGCCTTAGCCTTCGCCTCTGCCAGGATACGTTGTGCCTCATCCTGTGCTTCACGCAATACAGCCTGGGTTAGCGCTCTTAGATTTTCATCAACAGACATCTCCGCCTATACCTCCGGCATGATGGGGGCATCTCTCATATACGCACCCCAATTGCTCGCTGAATCACCTCGCTGAGGGTGGGATGCCCAGGGCCGTGTCCCTCAGGCCCGGGGATCTCCACTACCAGCGGCACTGTGTGGCGCGTTCTAAGCTCATCCATGCGGGACAGGATCAAATCCGCTACATCCTCAGTCACTAGCACAATGCCCACATCCTCAGCGGACAAGGCCTCGTCGAGCGCCTGATTGGCTTCTTCAGCATTTCTGGCGACATGACCATGGATGCCAACTAGGGAGAACCCCAACACAGTTTGGGGATGACCGATGACCAGGAGTCTCATGCTGCCTCAGCTTCTAGCGAGTCAAAATCATGAAAGAGATGATCAAGCCATAAATGGCAATACCTTCTGCGAGGCCAACAAAAATCAGCGCGCGCCCAAAGGTCTCGGGTTTCTCCGCAATGGTCGCAACAGCCGCTGATCCTGTGCTGCTCACCGCAATAGCAGCGCCAATGCTGGCTAGACCGGTCGCCAGAGCTGCTGCCAGCGAGGCGTAGGGATCACGAGTAACCTGTGCCTCCTGACCAGCAGCTAAGGTTGTTGAGGGAAAGACCAACCTGATGAAGACAACACCCAATGCCAAGAGGATCAAGACTCCCTGGAAACTCATCAAGTTTACCAACAGACGCCGAATTGCTTTTTCCGGTGCACGATGCTGTTGATACAGCGCGAAAAGAATCATTGCTGGTGCTACGGGCACCATACCTGCCAGAACTGCACTAATGACCGTCATCGAACTCCTCCTTATCAATATGCCTTCCTTACTGAATAGGCTTGCTGCCTCAGGATGATTCATATGCGCTGGAGGGCAGGCTGAGCGGTGCGTACCGCCTCCCTCCGTCCTCAAAGAACTTGCTGAAAAACTCATAGTACTCCAGACGCATGGTCTGGATAGCCACGATCAATCCCTCGAATCCTACTACGAAAAGATTCCCAAGAGCGACAATAAGCCAGTACCCCAAGCCCGCGCCTGGGTTGAATGAATCTGCCAAGATAAGGAACACTGCGCTCAGACCCCCATGGGCTACTGCAAAGGCTCCCACCCGCACGTACGACAAAGTATTGCTCAGCAGGCTGATCAGCATCTCGAATAATTCGAAGAATCCTTGCACAAAATAAGTGCTCTTGCTGCCTTCGATCAATGGGCGCCGGCCTGTAACAAGGCGGCCGAGCAACTCGGACAACATCACAGCCAAGCCAGATAACCCAGCCAGCACAGCCAATAGCGCGCCCTGAATCGGTAGGGACGTCAAAGCGCTGGCCACCAACCCCAAAAGTGACCAATAGAGTACTAGCCCAGCCAACCCATAATGGCCGAAGAACAAACGACCCCAGTCACGCGCCCGCCAGGCGTTGAGCATGTGTACAAGAAAACCAAGGCTGAGCAGCACGATGCCTACGCCAACCGTTACCATAAGAATCTGCATGATGCTTTGTAGAGGGCGAAGCCAGAGAACAGGCAGCACACTTTCCAAACCGAAGACGCTGCCGTACAGTACTCCAAACACCATCGAAACCAAGCCACAAAGAAGGACCAGGGGACCCAGGTCTGCCAGCCCTTGTAAAGCGCGTACCTTACGACTAACCAATAAGCCACCTAACAATGCCAGCAACAAACCATGCCCCACATCACCGAACATGATACCAAAAAGAAGAGGAAAGGTTAATGAAATCAACAGGGTGGGGTCTATTTCCCCGTAATTGGGCCACCCATAATTGGTAACCAATCCCTGGAAAGCGCGCAAAAAGCCCGGATTATCCAGTGAGATAGGGACATCCTGAGCTCCTGCGTGGCGTTTAGGTTGCCTGACCTCGATCAGGATCTCCCTTGACACTCCTCTAAGCTGCCTGATGACTTGATCAAGGCGGTGAGTAGGCACCCAACCTGTAACAATATATGTGTCATGAACGTGTCCACAGTGCGCGATAGCATCCGCCATTATCCGGCTGGCGCGCACGCGCGCCAGCAAAGTTTGCAGTTGCCTACTGCGTGCATCATGCAACTCGGTGATCACTGCTTTGCGCTCTACCATGTGCTGCTGGATGCGCTCCATGTCCGCATGGATCGCCTGGATAACCTGGGCTGGGGTTCCTTGATATGCCTCGGGCAAGCGCAAAGGGTTCAGATATGCGCTGCGCGCTGCCCTTTGCAACATCTCAGAATCGCGCTGCATCCCCAAGAGCAAGACTACCGCACGTTGACCAAGCTCGCGAAGGGGCAACAACAACGAGGGAATATGCACCAAGCTGGTTTCCAGCCGCTCTATGTTCTCCACAGGCATGATCCCCAACATAGCGAAGAGATAACGCAAATTGCGCATTGCACCGATTTCAATCTCCACTTCAGCAATGGGTTCCAATTGATAAAGATAGCGTTGGAGTTGTTCCAGTTTCTTCTGGTCCTCGGCCAACTCTTCCGTAAGTTTATGAGATTCCTTCTCCAAGCGCTCTATTAAAGGCTCCAGCGTCTCAACTGCAACAAGCTCAACTTCAGCGGTGGCTAAACCTGGTCTCTCCTCCACTTCCAACGCTTTCATAATATCGAGGATGCGGCGCTCCAGGGCAGCGTACGCCATAGATTGTTTCCGCCAGTAGTCAAGCCGGTCCGCTTCTGCTCCTGAGGTGAGGTAGCTGGCATCCGTTTGATGCAGCACCTGTTCCTCAACCAACAGCCTGGTGATAGTTAGAACATCCTTTTCCAGGATAACCATCTCTACCTCTGTCATCTCTTGGGGATAAAACATAGCTCCTCCTAACTACTTCCTATCACGAGGTATGGGCTGAATACCTCAGGTGACACACGCCCCGACTTGGCTTCAATCAGCACAGTGAGGTCTTGAATTTCTAACTCGTTCAGCAACACGTAGGCTAAGGGAATACCTACATGGAAAGGATAGCCAATGAAAGCCTCGCGACACTGCTCCGCAATGCGTTTTTGCAGGCGCACTTCCAACAGGGGCAACCCCCTTCTAGGTTCTTGGAGCAAGGCGCTCACATCGCTGAGCTCGGGGTATATCCGCGCAATGACCTTTGCGATATCCTCCCCTGCAGCAATGGCGCGGATATCCTTATCCTGTACTTGGTAACCAAAGGGCACCGTGTAGTTGATGATTTCTTCTTGGGAAAGATGGTGGTAGACACGATAACGTATAGCCCACATGAGATTGTCCATATCAATCAGCGAACCAACCAGGCGCAACGCTTGCTCATGATCTCGTCCAGAAAGCTGAGCAATGTCCCGCCATAATTCACGCCGATAGTCCAGATCCAGGGCTACTTCCAAAGGGAACAGGCTCTGTTCCACTTTAAAGCGTTCCAGAGCATGAGATAGTGTCATATAATAAGGGGTCCCGCGTAGCAGTTCCACGGCTGCAGCGACATCCCTTGTCTCTACCATCGCTTGAGCTGACAGGACAGTTGCAGAGCCCAGCGGAAAAAGAACATAGCGCACCTGATCCCAAGAAGCACCAGAGAATATACCTCGCAACACTGCTTTGAGATTATCCACCTCGAAAAGGCGATAAAGCTGCCTCAATAGAGGACGGACTCGATCAGGAACCAGGTGAATCACGGTATCATAGGCTTTGGCCAGATGTCCCTTGATCTGGTACACTGCTCGCCTTGGAGTAAGGTCCTTCTCTTCGACCTTCGTCAGATAGGGGCCATAAATGGTGGATTTCAGAGCAGCGACGAGGCTCGAGAAATCAGGAGCCGCACAGAGCATTGCCCACACTCCCGCGGAGAGCATAGCGGAGTACATAGCCCGCACGCGCGCGTGAGCTATAGCGTAGGCTGATACTTCCCCCTGCCCCATGAATTGACTACTCCTTGCCCACTATCTGATCCAACACATAGCTCACGGCCTGCTCAAAGCGAGTCATTGCCAACTCTTCTACGCGCTTGGCTTCTTCTTCCGCCTGCGCTAGGATCTGCGCACATTCTTCCGGATTCTGAGCAGCAGCGATCAGTCGGCGAGCCTCTTCCTCTGCTTCAGCATGGGCCTTGTCGCGTAGAAGCCGGGCTCTTTGCTCCGCTTTTTGGAGCAATCGCTCCGCTTGACGCGCCGCTCTCTCGCGGATCATGTTCGCATCCTGCTCGATTCTCAATACGCGCTCGACAAGTCTTTTATCCATTTCCTCGCTCCGCCGCAACAGGCCACTCGCCTTGGGTACACGAACTATCGCTCAACAAGTCGAAATTGTATGCCTAACAAGGGAAAAAGTCAAGACTGCAAGCAATTTTGGCACGGAGATGGGGTCAGTTTGACATCGCTTTCTGCTTGCACTATACTATCTGTGATTGAACAACATCGAATGACTGCCCTCGCCTTCCTATTGCACATTCGACGCAAGGGCAAGAGGAAAGGAGCATTGGCTCAATGCTTCACAACAACGTACCCTGTCAGAACGAAGAAAATTCACCCATTACTCTCCCCCAATCCTCGTTCACTATGGTGCCTTGGACCTGGCGCGATCTCATCTGGGCCATTTTCCTGGGCGTTTTCACCGTACTGACGCTGGTGGCACTCATGACCCTGGCATTGACCCTGTACCAGATAGTCCTCGGCATCCCTAAGGCATCACAGCCTCTGGCTTTCCTCACCGTGCTGGCCGAACTGGGTTTGCTGTTGCCCGTCTGGCTTTTTGGCGTGTATAAGTACCGCTTGTCTTGGCGTGACGTGGGCTTACGCCCGTTTGACCCATCGCGTAGCTTGGGATTGGGTTGCATCTTCCTGCTCTTCGCCTTCGCCTTCAACTTTACTTGGTCCTTGTTCCTTTCACTTTTCAACCTGCGTCCCCAACCCGACATGCTGCCCCTATTCGGCAAAGGCATCGGCGGCTTATTCCTCGCCATCCTAGCCGGTGGCGTGGTAGCTCCCATTGCCGAAGAGATCTTTTTCCGTGGCTACCTCTTCGCGGGCTTGTACAAGCTGCTCGGCCGACGCCGGGCTGCTTTGCTTAGCGCTGCCCTCTTCGCCCTAGCCCATATCCTGCCCACTTCCTGGCCACCTATCTTTGTGCTTGGCCTGCTCTTCGCCCTGCTCTACGAACAAACAGGCTCCATCTGGCCCAGTGTGATCGTGCATGCTGCCATGAACACCTTAGCTTTCCTGTTTACCTATCTCTCCCAATGGATCAGCATCTAGAGGCTTCCAAAGCAAGCCCTAACGGATAAATTATGTAAATATCGCAGGGAACTTCCCAGCCACTGCGGCGTCTATAGTATGAGAAATAGAGCACAGCACAGTCTATCCGCAAGGACACTACTAGAGTTATGTCTATTAAATTCTTTCGCGGAACAGGGATCAAGAAATTCTTTCTCCTGGCATCCTTGCTATTCCTAGCTTCTGCCTGGGCACTACAGGCATGGCTGTTGACTGACCTCCCCTCCCCAGACAACCTGTCAGCGCGCACCATCGCCCCCAGCACAATCCTCTATGACCGCAAGGGCCGGGTACTGTACGAAATTATGGATCCCCATGTGGGGCGCCACCAGCCGGTGCCGCTGGAGGAGATCCCGCTTTACTTGCGCCAAGCCACTATCGCCACAGAAGACGCCAGCTTCTACCAGAACCCCGGCGTTGACCTGCGCGCCATCATCCGCGCCTTGTGGATTAACCTGCGCGGTGGCGAAGTCCTCGCCGGCGGCAGCACCATCACCCAGCAACTAGCGCGTAATCTGCTCCTGTCGCCAGAAGAGCGGGCGCAGCGCACCCTAACGCGCAAGCTGCGCGAGTCCATCTTAGCTTACCGTCTGGCACGCACTTTTACCAAAGACCAAATCTTGGAGTTGTACCTGAACCAAACCTATTATGGCAACTTGGCTTATGGCGTAGAAGCGGCAGCCCGTGGCTACTTTGGCAAATCCGTGCGCGAACTCGATCTAGCGGAATGCGCCCTCTTGGCCGGCTTGCCCCAAGCTCCAAGCACCTACGACCCCCTGACCAACCCCCAAGCTGCCAAGGACAGGCAGCGTGTTGTGCTCAACCTGATGGCGAAGAACGGATACATCACGGCAGAACAAGCGGCAGCGGCTGCCGAAGAAAAACTTGCCTTCGCCGCCACTCCTTTCCCCATCCGTGCTCCCCATTTCGTAATGTACGTCTGGGAGATCCTGTGCCGAGAGTATAGCGAAGAAACCTTGTACCGCCGTGGCCTCCGCGTCTACACCACCTTGGATGTGGACTTGCAAGAGCGCGCCCAAGACATCGCCCGTTATCACCTGCAGCAATTATCCACACCCCGCCCTGGAGAACCCGCGCACAATGTAACCGACGCTGCTCTTGTCGCTCTTGATCCCCACAGCGGT
>JBMFPM010000080.1:0-7600 GCA_049969135.1 Anaerolineae bacterium | reverse complement strand
CATCAAGTGATATAAGCAGACTGCGCGTTACAGACATCCGTTGCTTGAAACAAGGCAAACTGATCGTGCATCGTATCAAGACTGTACAGGAGCAATCGTGATCTACCTCTTCCACGGCGAGGATGAACTGACGCGCTCTGAAGAATTGGCGAGATGGAAAAACAAGCTGGGCGACCCAGCTCTCGCCAGCCTGAATACCACTATACTCGATGGACGCAAGCTGGACCTGGGTGTTCTTACGCATGCCTGTGAAACGCTCCCTTTCATGGCTGAACGCCGCGTGGTTATCGTGGAGAACTATTGGTCTAAGTTTGAACTGCCGAAGGAGAGCGGAGGGAAAGAAAAGCGGTCCAGGATCTCAGCCGCTGACGCAGCCCTGATTAGGGAATTGCAGCAGTATTTGCTGAAAGTGCCTGAGACAACGCACCTGCTCTTTCTCGAAAGCCAGGCGCTTAGCCAAGACAACCCTGCATTTCATACCCTACCCACTGATAAGAGACGCGCGTACATAAAAGAGTTCAAGCCCCCTACGGGAGATGACTTGTGGCGTTGGATCGAGCAACGCATGAAAAACAAAGGAGGGGCCATTACGCCGCAAGCAGCCAAGGAACTGGCGCGCTTCGTTGGCAATGAACTACGCCAACTGGATCAGGAGTTGGAGAAACTGGTCGCTTACGTGAATTTCCAACGGCCAGTGAGTGTTACTGACGTACACAAAGTGGCTAGCATAACTCTAACGGGCAATATATTTGCCCTCGTTGATGCCATAGGCTTGCGCCAAAGAGAGCGTGCTATCCGTTGTCTGCACGAACTACTCGAAAGCGGAGCATCGCCGGCGTATTTGCTCACCATGATTGAGCGTCAGTTCCGCATTCTGTTGCAGGTTAAGGAAATGCAAGCCCAACGGGTTGCACCTTCTGAAATGCAAACAACTTTGGAAATTAGCCATACCTTCATCATCGAAAAGAGCCTGAGGCAGACACGAAACTTTTCCCTGCAGCGCCTGGAAACGATCCTCAGCCGGCTGGCTGAGGTGGAACAAACCATCAAGACGGGACAGATGGATGAATTGTTGGCGCTGGATTTGTTAGTTGTGGAACTCTGCAGCGGATGATTCATCGCACCCGCTCTGCTTAGGACGCGCGAGTTGGACAAACTTGCGCTTGCCTACGCGGATAACCATGCCCTCTTTAGGCTCAACGACAAGGCTGATATCCTCCACCTTCTCGTCGTCAATACGCACCCCACCTTGCTCGATCAGCCGACGTGCATCACTAGCACTGCTCGCTAACCCGGCATTTCTCAGCAAATCTACAATCCCTATCGGTGACCAGTTGGAGAGTTCGTAGATCGGGATCTGGCTTGGCAATTCGCGCTTCTGGAAGACGCGGATGAATTCTTCCTCCGCCTTCCGCGCCGCTTCTGGGCCATGAAATTGACGGACGATATCATATGCCAAGCGCATCTTGACATCCCGTGGGTTGACCGACCCGTCAGCCAATGCACGCCGAATCTCTGCCAGTTCGTCATCAGGGATTTCACTGACGAGAGTCAGATATGTATCGAGCATGTCATCGCTGATGGACATGGCTTTGCCATACATCTGCTCTGGTGGGTCGGTCAGGTCTATGGTATTGCCGAAACTCTTGCTCATTTTACGGCCATCGGTGCCCGGCAAAAGCGGCACCAAGAACACATCCTGGGGAGGCAAGCCAAGGCTGGTCTGCAACTCGCGCCCAGCCAGGATATTGAACTTTTGGTCCGTGCCCCCGAATTCGACATCTGCCTGGATAGCCACCGAATCGTATGCCTGCAACAAGGGATACATTAGCTCCATCATCGTCAAGGCACGGCCTTGCTCCCACCGCTGGCGGAATGTCTCATGGGCCATCATCTGCGCCAAAGTGAAACGGCTAGCAAGATTGAAAACGTCCGTCAGTGTGAACTTGCCGAACCACTCACTTTGCCAGCGCACCTCGGTGCGGGCACGGTCTACCACGATAGAGAACTGCTGCATATACGTCTCGGCATTGCGTTGCACCTCTTCTGCACTGAGCATGGTGCGCGTTTCATCCCGTCCGCTGGGGTCGCCGATCTGCGCTGTCCAGTCGCCGACGATCAACACAACCTGGTGTCCCAACTCCTGAAACTGCCTGAGCTTGCGCAGGACAATAGCATGGCCAATATGCAGGTTCGGCTTGCTGGGGTCCAAGCCCAGCTTCAAGCGCAGCTTGCGGCCCGAGCGCAGCTTTTCTTCCAGTTCTTCTTTGACAATGACTTCTGCTACCGTGCGATCGAAGATACGTGTAATTGCATCCATTGTCCATCCCTACTGTGAAGTGCTAAGAAATTATATCATCAGCATCCATTGAGCCCAAAAATAGACCTTGGTTAGCGCGCACATCTTTCTGGTATTCCTGCGCCCTCAGCTCCTCCAGAAACTGATAGACCCCATCCAAGTCATCCACCCAATGTAAATCCGTTTCTGCTGCTATCTCTGGTGGGATACCGCTGATCAAGGGTTTGATGATCACCACAGGGGTACGCCCCACCCACTTTGTCCAGGCAATTTCCGCAATGGTGCCGCAACTCAAACCAATGCACACCAACACATCCGCGAGCTTGGCAATGCATTCATGTTGCCCGGTCCAGGTCAGGTCTTCTACCGTCTCGTGGCACAGGTAACGGTGAAGCTCACAGCATGTGGTAGCTGCCTGCGCGGAAGTTCCACCGTGAGGTATGATGCCGATCAGCTTGCACCCGCCTGCCTCGCGGTACCCCTGGGCAGCCAACAGTGCAACCCCTCGATCAGGCACCAGCACGACCTCGTACCCCCGCTGCGCCAAACCGATCCCCGCAGCTTTAGCTGTGCGTTCGCAAATAGCTGGATCCAAACCAGCAGCACGGGATGTTACTTGGATATCGGTTGGACCAATGATGCCTACGCGCATAATCCTCCTCGTTTTCTGCTGTCTAAAGTTTTGCTGTAGTAGAAATAGAACTAGTTTCAGACAGGGGTGTCAATGTCGGCCATGGGGTTGGTGTGTCCGTAGGCGTAGGACTCGGTGGCGGCGCCAAGACCATATCACGCAATACGTGCACTGTGCCCCTTGTCCTGTCCGCAATATAGACATACCCACGCTGTACGTCCACAGTAAGGTCATACGGATCCACCATTTCACCCAAGTTGCTTGGCAATGGAAATTGGGCAACCAAGCCAAACCCACGGCTATCGAGAATCCATAACTCCGGTCTCCGTTCCACAGCCTGGTTGGACGCCGGAGTAAGACAAGTAAAGACATGATGAGTCTGAGGGTTATAGCCAAGGGCCGCTGGATACTGAGGCAGATCCACCACTGCTATCTGCTTGAAATCGAGCGCATCGTTGACAATCAATTGGAAATGGCCAAAGCGGCCTGCTGTTGAGAAAATCCGCTGTCCTTCCGGGTCCAGCACCATCGCCGTAGTGCTCAAGCCACCTACTGCCCCGGGAATCAACTCGCCGCTCTCTAAATCCACAATGTAGATCATAAAGCCACCATTGGAACCCGGTATGCCATTGAATGCCACCATGAAAACACGTTTGGCTTTCGCGTCCACTTCAATTTGAATTGGCTTGACGATCGAACGGTACATGGTGAGCAGTTCCGTTTGCCGCAGCACGCGCTGGCTATTGATATCCAGCACGGCATCACTGACGTAGAGTTGACCAACTTCAGGTGCTACAGCAAGGCCCTGAGGCAACTGCCCAATGGACATTGTTCGAACAACGCGGCTGTCTCGTGTCGAAATGACACTTAGGTCGCCGCCAACATGGTTCAAAACAAACAATTGTGCACCATCAGCGCTCAGAGCTACCTCTGTGGGGTGCAAGCCCACAGGCATCTCAGCAACAACACGTTGATCTTCCAGCACGAACACGCTATTCGTGCTGGCACAGGCCACGTAAAGGCGGCCTGTTTGTGCATCCACAGTCATGCCATATGGCAGCAAAGAGAGTGGCACCACCATGCGCAAATGCCCTACCTCGCCATCGAGGATCGCCACATTCTCGCTGTCCGCGTTGACGACGTATACCTGCCCATCTTCACTTACGGCTACGTCCAGCGGTCGCAGTCCAACAGGTACGGTAGCCAACGGACGCAAGCTACTACCCTCAATTACTGACACAGTATTGCTCCAAGAATTAGCTACATAAATGCGCCCATTTTCTGCATCGACTGCCACACCACGGGGATCGCCGCCGACGAGCACACGTCCTAGCTCCTGTTGTCCAAATGCCGCATAGTTCACCAAATAATGGGTATTGCTTGTTGCATCGTATTCACCAACGAAAAAACCACCATGCACGGGGTCAGCTTCCAGTGTAAGGTAGACCGGACGCTGGAGTTGTGCCGTAATGGTCATGGTTTCCAAATCCACAATTTGGACGCTGTCATATACGCTGGCGTATAGCAACTTGGTCGCTGGATTTACTGCCAAAGCCAGGATCCCAATCGGTGCCGGCAAAGGCAAAGAAGCTATTCGCTTGCCCGAAAAGCCATCCAGCACCGCTAATGTATTTTCACCGCGCCCGCCGACATAGAGACGGCCATCCAAAGCAGCCAGACAGGCAGGGCTCTTGACTGCAGGAACTGTCTTGGCCACTTTATAGCCGGAGATAAAGGAAACCGTTTCGTCTCCCTCATTGGCCACATATACGAGACCCGTCTTCTTATCTGCTGCCAGCGCAACCGGTTTGTCACCGACAGGTATGACCACGGTCACCCGTTCGCCCTCGATGACCGAAACATTGTTGGAGCCACGATTGGCAACATAGACTCGGCCATTCAATACCGCAATCGCTTGCGGCATATGGCCAACGCCGGGCAAGGAGCGGAGGGGTATCTCGCCAATCAACTGCGGCTTACTGGGCAACGTAAGTGAGGGCACCGCTGTAGCAGTTGGCACCAAAGTGGGGGATAGCGTTCGCGTTGGTGCTTTGCTAGTCGGTGAGGGAGTGGGGAGCACCGATGGAGAAGCGCAGGCCATCAGCCCCAATGATAGCACCCATATGAGTAGTGCGCAGTTCTTCGCTCGCCTTTTCATCTCTCTAACCTAAAAACGTTCTGCCCTCTTGTCGAGTTCCTCTTGGTGCAAACGGTGTGATATGAAGACATCTTATTGCGCGGCGTTGCCCACTACCACCAGCCGCCTCTTGGGAAACTCATTACAGGCGATTATAGCATAAATAGGGGGAACCAAAAAGCCTGGCTTTAAGAGCCAGGCTCTTTCGAAACTCAACCCAATAATACTACACAGCATCAGACGGCTACTATAGCACATTCAGCGCACAGCCTATACTACCTGTTGCCAACGCTTATGCGCTAAGTGCTAGCCACATGTCTTGTTACACAATATTCACTTGCACTTATGGCAAGCTATAGCCTACCTAAGTGTCTGAAACGTCTGTGACAACTACCGTCGCAAAAACGCTTCTTACGGAATGCGTAATTTCTGGCCAGGATGGATGAGGTTGGGGTTATCTCCAATAAGCGCTTTGTTGGCTTCGTAAATCTCAGGCCAACGCTTCGCATCGCCATACACTTCCTTGGCGATCTTGGACAAGGAGTCCCCAGCTTTCACGACGTAGAAGCGCTCAGTCTCAGCAGCTTGCGCCTGGGCTTTCGCTGCCAAGCGTTCTCGTTCCTCCTTGGCTAGTTCCTCAAGCTTTTTCTGCTCTTCCAAGCGTTGCTGCTCAGCTTCCTCAAAGCGTTTGCGGGCTTCTTCCATCTCCTGGCGTTCACGGGCTAGTTGTTCGCGGCGTGCTCGTGCTGCTTCTTCGCTCACGCGCTGCGCAGTAGTCTCTTCTTCCTTCTTTTCCTCCGGCTTTTTGCCAAAGAGGCGATCTAAAATAGGCGGCATTTCCCTCCCCCTTTTCACCAACTATCCGAAAAGCTTCCAACATGAACCTTCAGTGCTCATCACGCACTGAAGCACTCGCCCCAAGAATATGGGAACTAGCTAATAGGTAAGAACACGCGGCAATTGCTTTGCCTGCTGCACCCAATCTTTGACCTGTTCCAGAGTGGGCAAGCGGCGCACTAGCCTCTTGCGCTCATTGACTTCCTTCAGGGCCGCATAGAGGTTCTCCGGATTGCGTTGTGCTAATTCAACGACGGTATCCACGCCCGCTTCTTCCAGTAAATCGGAGTATTCCTCTCCAATTCCCTTGATGCGGAACAGGTCAGCCAGATTGGCCCATTCTAGGATTAGTTTCTCGCTGATACCCGTCTTAGCAGCAAGCTCTTCCCTCTTCTTGGGCGTTGCCGCAGCTTCCAATAGAGCCTCAGTCGTAGTAATGCCTGCTTTCTCCTTGAGCGCCTGCTTGTAAACCGGCCCAATTCCCTCAATATCAATAATTCTTCCCATACTGTGCTCCTTTCTTTGAGCCCGTAATTTGATGCTGCTTATTTAAATTATATCTCATGAAAATAAATCTGTCAATATTGAAAACCTCCTGTCGTGGAGGAAATTCGCCCTTTTGCACGTCTCTTCAGCGTATTGTATAATCAGTTTGCTTTATTGCTTTGCCAGGCTTATACAAGCGGTCGTCGCGAAACGGGAGCAAGTGCTCATTGTCATCTTCGGAGGTGTCTTGTGCAACCATTTGAAAAACTGGGAGCTTTCTACCTGGGCCAGGAATATGACCTGGCACAGGGCAAACGGCTCGAACCGCTGATCATGTATGATGCCCGTGATCTGACTACCCACGCCGTTTGTGTTGGCATGACCGGCTCTGGCAAGACCGGCCTATGCATTGACTTACTGGAAGAAGCTGCCTTGGATAGCGTACCAGCGATCATGATTGACCCCAAGGGTGACCTCACCAATCTCCTATTGACTTTCCCTGAACTACGCCCGGAGGATTTCCAGCCATGGGTCAATTTGGATGATGCCCGTCGCAAAGGCATGAGCGTCGAGGAGTATGCCGCCTATATTGTCGATACCTGGCGCAAAGGCCTGGCTGAATGGGGGCAGAGTCCTGAACGCATCCGTATGTTGAAAGAAAGTGTAGATTTTGTTATCTACACGCCTGGTTCGGATGCGGGCTTGCCAATTTCCATTCTTGCCTCCCTCAAAGCACCACCTCTGGATTGGAGCGAAAATGTTGAGCTGCTGCGCGAACAAATCCAAGGCACGGTCAGCGCCTTGCTGGGGCTGGTAGGTATGGAAGCCGATCCCTTGCGTAGCCGTGAGCATATCCTGCTGTCCAACATCTTCGAGCACTTCTGGAGCCAGGGGCAGGATCTCGACCTCGCCAAGCTGATCACCGCAGTGCAGTCGCCACCGATACGCAAGTTGGGCGTTTTTGATGTGGATGCCTTCTTCCCGGAAAAAGACCGCTTTGGACTGGCCATGGCCTTAAACCGTATCATTGCAGCGCCCAGCTTCAGCGCTTGGATTCAGGGTGAGCCCCTCGATGTCAACCATCTACTGTATACAGCCAGCGGCAAGCCCCGGCACAGCATCTTTTACATTGCCCATCTGAGCGACCCAGAGCGTATGTTCTTTGTCACCCTGCTACTACAGCAAATCGTCACCTGGGTGAGACAACAAT
>JBMFPM010000079.1:0-7622 GCA_049969135.1 Anaerolineae bacterium | reverse complement strand
TCACTAATCAAGCCCAGTTCATGACCCAAAGGGCTGAGCCTCAAGTCGGCGTTATCGTGGCGCAGCAACAAGCGATATTCTGCCCGTGAAGTGAAGATGCGATAGGGTTCGGTAACTTCTTTGGTTACAATGTCGTCAATCAGTACCCCGATGTATGCCTGGTCTCGGCGCAGGGTGATAGGCGCTTTTCCCCCCGCTTTGCGGGCGGCATTGATGCCAGCTACCAAACCTTGTGCAGCGGCTTCTTCGTAGCCCGAAGTGCCGTTGATCTGGCCAGCATGAAACAGCCCACCAATGATCTTGGTTTCCAAGGTGGCGGAGATCTGCATAGGGGGGACAAAATCGTACTCAATCGCATAGCCGGCACGCACGATGCGCGCGTTTGCCAGCGCTGGGATGGTGCGCAGCATGGCCAGTTGCACTTCCTCTGGCAAGCTGGTGAAGCAGCCTTGCACATACACCTCTCCGGTGGCAAAACCCTCTGGTTCGAGAAAGAGTTGATGCGCTGCCTTCTCTGGAAAACGCACGATTTTCTCCTCAATAGAGGGACAGTAACGGGGCCCTGTCCCGGCAATAAAGCCTGCCGCAATGGGAGAACGGTGTAAATTCTCGCGTACTATGCGGTGGGTCTCCTCGTTGGTGTATACGAGGTAGCAGGGGAGTTGCAGGCGCCACGCCGTTTGCTGTGCGATAGGATAAATCGGATTAAGCCAGGAGTGGGGGTCACGCAGGACAAGCGGGTCAGATTCGGGACGGGATTCGAAACTGAAGTAGAGTGGTTTTTCGCTGCCATATTGCGGGACAGTCTTGCTAAAGTCAATCGTGCGTGCATCCACACGAGGCGGCGTGTTGGTCTGCAGGCGGCCCAAGGTGAAGCCGAGTTCGCGCAAGCATGCCGAAAGGCCCACAGCAGGGAATTCGCCAGCGCGGCCAGCCGGGTACGAGTGCTCTCCGGTGAGGATACGGCCATTGAGAAATGTGCCTGTCGTGAGCACTACAGTTCGTCCATGGTACACTTGTCCTGTACTGGTGACCACACCGTAGACATGGTCATCTCGCACTAACAGGCGCTCGGTCAAAGCCTGTGCGACATCGAGATTTGCGGTGCGCTCCAGCGTGTGCTTCATGGTCAGCGAATACAAGCGTTTGTCCGCCTGGGCGCGCAAGGCGCGAACCGCTGGCCCCTTGGACACGTTGAGCATGCGGATCTGGATGAAAGTACGGTCCGTATTGCGCCCCATTTCGCCGCCCAAGGCGTCAATCTCGCGCACCAAATGCCCCTTGGCTGGCCCACCGATGCTAGGGTTGCAGGGCATCTGTGCAATGAGATCCAGGTTCATGGTCAATAGAAGCGTCTGGGCCCCCATACGTGCCGCTGCGAGAGCAGCCTCGCAGCCTGCATGGCCTGCGCCCACAACGATCACATCATACTGTTTCTCAGCCATTGCTTCATACATTTTGCAACAACTGTGCTGCCACACGATGCGGCAAAGCCCGGAACTGGCCCCAATCCTGCCAGTCTGGAGGCAAATTCTCCAGGCGCTCAGCTACGGAACGCAGATCAAGCATTGGCACTGTAGTAAAAGCAACGATGCGTTCATCTTTGTCCATTGTTTTCAATACCCCACCCGCCTCGCGTAACAAGAAAAGGTAAGAAGGATAAGGGATAATCAGCTCTTGGCAACGGAATTCAAATTCAATCACAGCCAGGAAGCGTTCAATCGCTACTTCTAGCCCAGTCTCCTCAAGTGCCTCGCGCCGTACTGCATCGCACAGCCCTTCTCCTGTCTTGATTCCCCCTGACGGTACGCGGAACACGCCAGCAGGATAAAAGTCTTTGGTGTGCAGAAGCAAACCCCCGTTGTGCAGGCGGATGAACAACACCACTTCACCAGCGCTTTGGCGACCTTTTTCGGAAGTCCACCGCTGGATTGTGGCATTGCTTACATGGAGCACATAACGTTGGCGCACAGGCGTGCCATAGAGTGCGCTTAATTGGGAGATCTCTATTTCTCTGTCCACGGTCTTCACAGCAGTCTCCATCTGCAGAAAGCTGGTTGATTATAGCTTACAACATGCAGATGTAACAACTGGATCTGAAGAAGGGGTGTCTAAGTGGCCATGCTGAGGGATAAGTTCCGCACGTAGACAAAAAGATGGCAGCAATAGGAGATTTTCTCTCAAAGAAAACACACGTAAGCTGGGGGACGAGGATTCGAACCTCGGCTTACTGATCCAGAGTCAGCTGTCCTACCACTAGACGATCCCCCAGCGCAATATTATTTTAGCACAAATCGCTGTGAATGGCAAATGCAGGCAAAGCGCTTGAAAGCGAGAGCCCCTCCGGTTATGCTGCTGCCATCAGTAGCTCTCGAGCACGGGCGATACGCTTCAGGACCTTGTCGCGCCCCAGGATAGCCAGCGTGCCGAAAAGCGGAGGGGCAACCTCCTTGCCCGTAGTAGCAATGCGTAACGTGCCGAAGAATTGCCTGGCTTTCAGTCCCATTTCCTCTGCTTTGGCGCGCAATGCGGCCTCGATATCTGCTTCGTCAAAAGTGGGCAGAGTACGCAGCACCTGCTCTGATTCAGCGAGCACTTGACGGGTCTGCTCGACATCCATCCCTTTCTGAATCAACAGTTGCGGGTCATAATGTAGTTCCTCTGTAAAGAAGAAATCAACCAGGGCAATCGCATCGGCCAATTTCACTAAACGTTCCTGGATAAGCGGTACCATGCGTCGGATGGTATCCAAGTCTGTATTGAATCTGGCTTTATCAAAGAATGGTTTGAGTCGCCTCGCCAAGTCGTCTGCTTCCAATTGTCGGATATAGACGCCGTTCATCCAGTCCAGTTTATCGTAGCTAAATTTGGCTGGTGATTTACTGACATGATCCAGATCGAAATGCTGGATAATCTGCTCGCGCGTCAAAATTTCCGTCTTATCGTCATAGGACCATCCGACCAGGGCTAGGAAGTTAAATAGGGCTTCTGGTAGGTAACCGGCGGCGCGGAACTCACGAATCAAGACTGGATATTCCCGGCCATCAGAACCGATCGTTTTGCGCTTGCTCATCTTGCCCTTCCCGGTGGGGGAGAGGATGACCGGCAAGTGGGCGTAGAGAGGGGGAGTCCATCCAAAGGCTCTGTACATGAGCACGTGGCGAGGAGTGGAAGGAATCCACTCATCGGCGCGCATGATATGCGAGATCTCCATTAGGTGGTCATCCACCACATTGGCGAGGTGGTATGTAGGATAGCCATCCGATTTGAGCAGGATGAAATCATCCATCTGGCTGTTTTTCATCGAAATGGTGCCACGGATCAAATCGTGAAATGAGGTTTCTCCCTCAAGGGGCACCTTAAGGCGGATAACGGGCACAATGCCTTCGGCCTCTTTCTGCGCTCGTTCCTTAGAGGTAAGCTCTCGGCAGTGGCGGTCATAGCCGGTGGTTTGCTTGCGCCGCCCTGCCTCCGCACGCAACTGTTGGAGTCGTTCCTGGCTGCAATAGCACTTGTACGCGTGGCCAGACTCGAGCAGCTTCTGCGCGTATTCTTGATAGAGGGGTAACCGCTGGGATTGAAAGTAGGGCCCATATGGACCACCCACCTCTGGCCCTTCATCCCAGTCCAGTCCGAGCCAACGCAAGCCCTCGAGCAGGTCAGCCAATGACCGCTCTTGATACCTCGTCCGGTCTGTATCCTCAATGCGTAAGATGAACCGGCCGTTATGTCGTCGGGCAAACAGCCAGTTGAACAAGCAGGTACGGGCACCTCCTGCGTGGAGGTATCCCGTTGGGCTTGGAGCATAACGCACACGTATTGTGGACAATTTTTCTAATCTCCAAATTCCAGTTTCTTATGGCGCATGACCACGCTTTCCACCAGCCCGATGCCAAGAAGCGTAGCCCAGAGGGAACTGCCCCCGTAACTGACTAGGGGTAAAGTCAGTCCCGTAACCGGGAGAAGTCCTACATTGACAGCGATATTCACAAAACTCTGGAAAAAGATCATGGTCGCTACGCCACAGGCGATCAACCGCCCAAAGGCATCTTGAGCCAAGCTGGCTGCACGTAGTATGCGCCATAGCAGTATTACCAATAGGAACAGCAATACCACTGCACCAATGAATCCAAATTCCTCGCACAGGACAGAAAACACATAATCGGTATGCCGGACGCGCAGGAAATAGAGTTGGCTTTGTGTCCCATGCAGGAAGCCTTTGCCAAACCAACCCCCGGAGCCAATGCTGATCAGAGCTTGTCGTGCATTATAACTAATGCCTGATACATCGCTGGCTGGGTTCAGGAACACAAGGATGCGCTGTTTCATATAGTCCTTGAGAGAAAACCAAACGACAGGCGCTATAGCAGCCGTGCCAAGCCCTAGCAATCCCAGGTGGAGAAAACGCACGCCCGCAGTAAAGACCATGCCAATCCAGATGACTATCACCACTGTGGCCGTGCCCAGGTCTGGTTGGCGATAGATCAGGAATATGGGTGGAAGTAGAAGCAGTGCCGAAAAGAGGATCCATTGAGGTTCATGGATGCGTTCTTCACGCTCTGCAAAGTACTTGGCCAGAAATACAATGAGCAGCACTTTGACTAACTCGGAAGGTTGTACAGCTCGGCGCCATGTGAGCCAGCTCTGTGCTCCAAAACCAACTTGCCCTGTCACCATGACTAAGCCCAGGATGCCCAGTGCCGCCATGTAGATAAGCCAGTGGATGTTGCCCAGAAATTGGTAATCGAGGGCAGCGGTAATCAACAAAAGGAGCAATCCGCTGCTCCCGGATAGGATCTGGCGAAAGAAGCTTCGTTCCAACAGCGGGTCACTCGCTTCGGTAGAGATGGTTGCGCTGTAAATCAGCGCTATACCAATACCCATAATGCTTATGGTGGTCAGCAAGAGCAAAAAATCGAAATTTTTCCAGACGCGCCTTCTCATCTTTGTGCTTCCGGTTTTGTCGCTGTGCGCACAGAGCCTCCGGTCGGAATCTGGCGGTAACTCACGATAGGGATATCTGCCTCCAGCCTAGTATGCCCTTGCGTGTGTGACAGCCTGATTTGAATGCCCTCGCGCTCTACCCGCACATGCTTCGAAATCACAGTGATGATGTCATTCTTGATCACGTTGAGCAATTCGGGCGGGATTCCTGACCGATCGTGAATCAGCACCAGGCGAAGCCGTTCCTTTGCAATCGCCTTGCTCGTTTTCGATCTGCCAAATAATCTGGAGAGAATGTCCATTGTTCTCCTCTCTGCCATGCGTATCCCAACGGCCTGGGTATCAGCTTATCGTCTGAAAGTCCATTTACTGGAAATGGAATAGATTGCGCAAGCGGTGTAACAAGCCGCCGCGCTCCTCGATAATGGGCATGAAGGGCACGGTTTCACCTTGTATGCGGCGGGCAATATTGTGAAAGGCTTGGCTAGCTGGTGTGCTTTGTTCAAAAGCAAGCGGTATGCCTTTGTTGGCGGAAACGATCACTGCTTCGTCTTCTGGGATCACTCCCAACAACTCGATAGCGAGGAACTCGATGATGTCATAAGTGTCCAGCATGTCGCCACGTCGGACCATGGCTGGTTTGATGCGATTGATAATCAGTCGGCCCGGCCCTTTGCCATTCATTTCAATAAGCCCGATGATGCGATCGGCACTCCGTACAGCGGAAACCTCGGGAGTTGTTACAATAATCACTTCGTCGGCACCAGCCAAGGCATTCTGGAAGCCTTGTTCGATGCCGGCTGGTGAGTCTATGAGGACAAAATCGTTATCCGCCTTCAGTTCTTGGCAGATGGCGATCATGTCTTCGCGAGTGATGGCAGTCTTGTCGCTTGTCTGGGAAGCAGGAAGCAGGTGCAGGTTAGGCAAGCGCTTATCACGGATCAGGGCTTGCAGCAGGTGGCATTGCCCTTCGACCACATCTACAATGTCATAGATAATACGGCTTTCCATGCCCATAATGATATCCAGATTGCGCAGTCCAATGTCTGTGTCAATAGCCGTTACCCGCCGCCCTAATAAAGCCAGAGCGACAGCCAAATTCGCCGTAACGGTTGTTTTTCCTACTCCCCCCTTGCCAGAGGTGATGGTAATTGCTCTACCTGCCATGTCATCCTATCCTTTTTCGCTCTGCTCTACTAGCTTCGTTAGTGTCTGCTACTTTGCGCTCCACGGTTCAGCTACAATTTGATCATTAAGCACAAAGGCAACCTCTGGTTGGATACCCCTGCTCTTCTCTGCGGGCGACGTTGCGATATAGTTGCCAATGCGCAGTTGAGTGGGCATCAGCTCCAAAGCGCACACGATGGCCCCGTTGTCGCCCAATGCCCCTGCGTGTACCATCCCACGCAATTTCCCCCATACCACCACATCGCCACCAGCGATAATTTCTGCGCCCGGGTTCACATCGCCGATGATGACTACATGGCCAGGGTGCCTGATGGATTGCCCTGAACGCAGAGTCCGTCGCAGCAAGAGGCCTTCGCTCGGCTCTTCTGTAGATGTGCGTGATACCACTTGGTCTAGGGTGGCTTCTGGCAGCCCTAGCCGTACTCCTAGGGCTTGAGCTGCCTCAGCCGCAGACTCAGAACCAGTGCGCAGGGATATCAGCTTGATATCATGCTTCAACAGCGTGTCCACAAGTTCCTTCAATTCCGTTTGGTCCAGATCCCGCTTTCCAGTGCTCAAATTTACCTGGCTGCCCCGGAAAAAGGCATCTGCCTGGCTTAGGCGCAGGTCTAACTCGCGCAGTAGTTCGCTCCAATCTCCTTCTCCTAGGGTGATAGATAGCCCTTTGCGCGTTCCTTTAATCCAGATGCTTGACTCCCCGTTCGAGCGGGGCGGTATCGTAATAGCTGGTGTCATATGCTAATCTCCTGGTGGTGCTGCTACTAATTCCTCACTAGGCAGTGGTGGCAAACCATAGTAGGCACGTAAAATCTGTGCTGCGATCGGTACGGCGACCTTTGCCCCTTCATGTCCCCCAGATACGAAAACGACCAAAGCAATTTCCGGTTGGTCATAAGGCGCGAAAGCGGTGAACCAAGCGTGGGTAGGAAGATTCCCTTCGGCATCACGGGGGCCGGGATATTCGGCAGTCCCTGTCTTGCCTGCTACAGGGACTTCAGCCAGGTTCACGCGGTGTGCAGTGCCCCGTGTGACCGCAGCCCGCATGCCCTCGCGCACGATTGCCAGGTTTTCTGCCGAAACCGGCAATTGACGGATGACCTCAGGAGCATAGTCTCGTACAATACGACCCTCATGGTCAACTACCCGATATACAACCTGGGGGCGATACAATGTGCCACCATTAGCTATAGCAGCGGTGGCATTGAGCAATTGCACGGGGGTAACTAGGACATAACCCTGACCAATCACAGCGTTGTAGGTATCACCGGTCACCCATGATTCACCATAGTTTACTCTTTTCCAGCGGTCATCCGGCACTAGCCCGGCGGCCTCGCCGGGCAGGGCAATTCCCGTCGGTTCACCGAGGCCAAAGGCCCTTGCATATTCTCTGAGCCTATCAATACCTAGCCCGGCAAAATTCTCGAAGCCGCCGCCCACTTGATAGAAATAGATGTCGCATGACTGCGCTATCGCTTCGATGACGTTCAATG
>JBMFPM010000078.1:0-7634 GCA_049969135.1 Anaerolineae bacterium | reverse complement strand
CTACACTCGAAGAGCAAATGGCGGCGTTGAGAGAGGAAATGGAGCGGATTGGACTCCAGAAAGAGAGCCTCCTCCAGCAATTGGCAGGGGTTTCTTCTCAGCGCGACCACATTCAGGAAAGGCTCAGCGAACTGGAGGCGGAACTCCAGCAGCGCCGCAAGGCACTAGCTGAAGCAGCGCGCCAACGTCAGCGCGCAGAAGACCGGTACGAGGTGTTGCAGGGGCTGCGGCAAAGCCTGGCTGGCTTTGCTCCTGGCGTCAAGGCAGTGCTGGAAGCCAAAGGCAGACTGCCTGGCATTGTTGGACCCGTGATTGAATTGCTGCGCGTCCCGCAGAAGATGGAACGCGCCATCGAAGCCGCGCTAGGTTCCTACGCTCAGGCGCTCGTGGTCGAACACTGGGACGACGCCAGCAAAGCCATTGAGGAACTGCGCCGGCAAGCCGCCGGATGGGCAACTTTCCTGCCATTGGACTCGCTCACACCGCCACGCACCAAAAAAGCACCCACCGGCGAAGGTGTGTTGGGCTTGGCGCAGAGCCTGGTCCAATACGACGAGCGCTACGCTGCCGTGTTCCAGTTGTTGCTGGGGCAAGTGGTCGTAGTGCAAGACCTCGCTACCGCGCGGCGCATCCGTCCCTTGCTGCAACCGGGCCAGCGCTTGGTTACCCTATCTGGGGAGATTGTCCAAGCCAGCGGTGTGATCAGTGGTGGCTCTCCGGGGAAGCGTGGTAGCCTGCTGGCGCAAGAACGGGAATGGCGTGAACTGCCTACCCAACTGGCAACCCTGTGTGCGGAAGAACAGGCTGCCGAGGAAAAATTACGGGATAGCGAACAACAGTACGCGCAAACACGTCAGGAATTGGCAGCCCTCGCAGAGGAATGGACCCGCCTGTCCCAACAAGGCGAGGAGATGGAACGTGCCCTGCATACGGTGCAGCAGAAGCAAGAACGCCTTCAGGGAGAGAGCACTTGGCGGCGCAGGCTGGATGAACAACAGCAGCGCGAACTAGCCGCGCTGGAAGAGAGGATAGCCGCGGCGCAGCGCGCCGTGGAAGAGCGAGCGCGGGAACATGAGCAATACAAGGCAGGGCTGGACGAGTTGCTGCGCAGATTGGAGGGAGCGCGCAAGGAAGAAGAAGCTAAGCGACAGGCATTGGCAGAAGCAGAAACATCACTGGCAGTTGCCCAACGCCAAGCGAAAAGTCAGGAGGAACTGCTTGCCACACAGCGCGCAAACTTGGAACGCCTGGAGGCGGAACTGAAGGCCAAGGCGGAGCAATTAGCCCAACTGGAGCAGGAGGCCGGCGAGCTCGACCGCAAGGTACAGGCTCTGCAAGGGGAGGCAGACCATCTGTCGGAGCAAATCACTGCACTGGCACACCAAATCGAGCCGGCGGAAGCAGAAGTGCTAGCCCTTGAGAGCCAGATGCTGGAACTGCAGAAAGAACTCGCCCAAGCCAGACAGCGCCTCATTGAGCTGGATGCCCTCTACAGCCAGCAGACGTTGGAGAAGGAGCGCTGCGCGGACGAGATAGAGTCGTTGGAACGCCGCATTGAAGAAGACTTGGGTGATATCGAGTACCCCAGCGAGCGTGTCAAACAGTTGCGCTTAGAGTTCCTGGAGGGGGATCGCCCTGTGCTTGCCCAGCCGGAAGCATTGCCAGAGAATCTCCACGTGGAGATCAGGGAACTGAAAGCGCGCTTGCGTCGCTTGGGCAGTGTGAATCCGAATGCGCCACAGGAGTATCAAGAGGCGCGACAAAGGTACGAGTTCCTCCAATCTCAGATCGCCGACCTGGAACGATCCGCCGCCTCCCTGCAGCGGGTGATCAAAGAGTTGGACGAGGCAATGCAAAAAGAATTCATGTCCATCTTCTCGGCGGTAGCCGAGGAATTCCCGCGCTACTTTGAGATGCTCTTTGGCGGTGGGCAGGCAAGGCTGGCATTGACTGACCCGGATAATTTGGCTACTACCGGGGTGGAAATCTTTGCCCGGCCGCCGGGGCGGCGCCAACAATCGCTTGCCTTGCTCTCCGGTGGCGAACGGGCACTGACTGCCACCGCCCTGCTCTTTGCGGTGCTGAAAGCCAGGCCCTTGCCCTTCTGCCTGCTGGATGAAGTGGATGCCATGCTCGATGAAGCCAACGTGGGCCGCTTTCGCTCGCTGTTGGAGGAATTCTCCAAACAGACGCAATTTATCGTCATCACGCACAACCGTCGCACGATGGAAGCCGCGAACACCATCTATGGCGTCTCCATGGGCGAGGAAGGCGTCTCAAAAGTCATCTCGCTGCAACTAGATCAGTATGTAGCGGAGAAAGAACAAACACAGCAATAGCCCTGGAGCGGGCTGGGGTGTGTTTGGGCGATAGGCACGAAGAATGTTGGAACAAGAAGGGGTCAGGACCACGAAATGCACGAAAGATCGCGAAAGACACGAAAGGGTTTTTCGTGCCCTTTCGCCTCTTTGGTGTGTGACTTTCGCATCTTTCGTGTTCAGCTTTCGTAGTCCAACTGCTTCCCTTGATAGGAGTTCCCCTGTTGTCTGAACATTGCTCAAGAAAGGGATACAGTTTTGGGCAGCTTTCGCATGAAGTGATCGGTGCCTGCATTGAGGTGCAACGTCAGTTGGGCATCCACTGCATGGAGGTTGACTATCAGCGTGCACTAGAGATAGCACTGCCCAAGCGTGGCTTGCAGTTTCAACGGGAAGTAGAGATTCCTATTACTTTCGACGATATTCCGATCACAAAACGGCGCGTGGATTTCGTCATTTGGGATGATTCCGACGAGCTAATACTAGAAACCAAAGCCAGGAGCACCGTGCTGCCTGAGGATATTGAGCAATGTCTGCTCTACCTGCATCAAGGAGGTTATCGGTTGTGCCTCTTGGTCAATTTTGGGCAGAAACCTTTGGATGTGCGCCGATTTGTGCACACGCCTCAAAACAAGTGAGCATCTATTTATTTTCGCAGTGTTCGTGCCTTTTCGCGTCTTTCGTGTTTGACTTTCGTGACTTTCGTGTTCCCAATTTTCCCATTTTGACGTTTGTGACAAAACTCGTATCTTGACACCAATTCTACGATAGGAGTCCCCACCATGACCATTCACCTGATTGCCACCGGCGGCACCATTGCCAT
This sequence comes from Anaerolineae bacterium, assembly GCA_049969135.1. Lineage (GTDB taxonomy): Bacteria > Chloroflexota > Anaerolineae > UBA2200 > UBA2200 > JACIWX01. The sequence goes on along the minus strand of JBMFPM010000078.1, from coordinate 4,493 downwards.
GGCGCACGATGAAAAAGCGGGAGGGGCAGTGTTAGCCCTGCGAGGTGCGGATTTCCTCAGCCAGATTATCTCCCAGGCTGGGCCATCACTACCCCAGGTCAGCACTGAAGAGTACGGCCCATTGCCCAGCAGCCACTTCACGATCGAACACCTGTGGGGGTTGCGTGAGCGAGTTGCCCAAGTGCTCCAAAGACCAGAGGTAGATGGCGTGGTCTTGACCCACGGCACCGACACTTTGGAAGAAACCGCTTATCTCCTGGACCTGACAGTACCGGGAGACAAGCCCATCGTGCTCACCGGTGCCATGCGCCTGGCTTCCGATCCAGGCTACGAGGGGATTGCAAACCTATGGGCAGCGTTGCGTGTGGCTGCTAGCCCTGAGGCGCGTGGCTTGGGCGCGCTTGTGGTGATGAATGATGAAATCCACGCCGCACGGGACGTAACCAAAACTCATTCTCAGAGCACAGACACCTTCCGCTCACCTTTCTGGGGGCCGCTGGGCCGTGTGGAGGCGGAGCGCGTGGTCATCACGCGCCGCATCGAGCGGGATGTCATCCCATGCCCGCGCTTGGAGCCGCGTGTCTATCTGTTCAAGCTGGCAGTGGGCATGGACGCCGAACTGCTGAGACACGCCGTTAGGTTAGGCGCTCGGGGCATTGTCATCGAGTCCTTTGGCGGCGGTCGCGTACCGCCGTGGTGGTTAGAGGCAATCCAGGAGGCAATCGCCCAGGGTGTAGTGGTGATGATTACCACGCGTTGCCTGTCTGGGCCCATCTATGATCGCTATACGTTCGCGGGCGCTTACCACGACTTGCAGCGCGTGGGTTGCCTTTTCGCCGACGGCTTGAACGGCCCTAAAGCTCGTCTACGCTTGATGGTACTGCTGGGCACGCGCTGAAAGGAGAAAGGACGAAGGGCACACGTTGGCTGCCCGAAGTGTGCCCTTCGTCCCATACTCTTCGTCACCTGGGGACAGGGGGGATCCCTTCAGTGTAGCGGAGGCTTCCGGGTATTAATGGGCAGGTGACGAAGAGCACTCTGACGATGGCCATAGACCGCACCATCGTCAATCCATGCAGGCTGAGTCCCCATGTCCAGCGGCATAGGAACCAACCTCGCTAGATTTCGAGGCCCTCTGTCAAAGTTGGCTGCGTTGTACTGGCCTCTACCATCCGCTTTTGTTAGCATACATCACCTAGATGAATTCAGGATGAAAAAGCCTCGCTGTCTTGATGACAATTCTTTCATCCAAAGGGTATGATTCAGGCGTGGCTTTGGATGATAGGGCTATTTGCGCCAGGATACTGAACAAGGTATACTTGACATTATGGAGCAGATCATTACCTTGCGCGTCGCAAACGGTGGGCAACGTGTAGATAGCTACATTGCCAAAGCAGTGCCTGACCTATCGCGCTCTTTTGTGCAGAAGCTACTGGAAGAAGGCCGTATCACGATCGCCGGCAGAGTGCCCAAAGCCAGCTACAAGGTGGAGGCCGGCGATGTGATTACGGTGCGTGTGCCGCCGCCGGAACCCGTTGAACTACAGCCCGAAGAGATTCCCCTGACTATTGTTTACGAAGATGGGGATATTGTGGTTGTGGACAAACCTGCGGGTATGGTGGTGCATCCAGCTCATGGCCACTACAGTGGCACTCTAGTCAATGCGCTGCTGGCACGCTGCCCAGACTTGGAGGGCATTGGCGGGGAATTGAGGCCTGGCATTGTACACCGCCTGGACAAGGATACTTCTGGATTGCTGGTTGTGGCTAAGAACGACCGTGCCTATCGCTATCTGCAGCAACAGTTCAAACAACGGCTGGTGCACAAGACCTATATTGCCCTGGCAGAGGGTATTTTGGAGGCGACGCGCGGCATTATCGAAGCACCGATTGGCCGTGACCCTCAGCAACGAAAGCGCATGGCTGTGTTGCCACGCGGTGGGCGTGAGGCACGCACTGAGTACCGCGTCATGGAATACTTTCCACAGCACACGCTGGTTGAAGCAGAGCCCATCACCGGCCGTACGCATCAAATTCGCCTCCATTTCGCCTTCATTGGCCACCCTATTGCCGGCGACCGCGTGTACGGTTTTCGCAAGCAAAAACTACCGTTGCAGCGGCAATTCCTGCACGCGGCCCGCCTTTCCTTCACCCTGCCTGGTACTGGTCAACCGGTTGAGTTCACCTCTCCATTGCCGGGTGACCTGGTGGTGGTACTGGAGAGCCTGCGCCAGGAGAGGCAACAAGCGACGAAATCCCGCTAATTGGGCAACATTTGCAGATTGCAGTTGCCAAGTGTACAATTCATTTACAATATTTATCGCATCATGGAAAAAGGTGGGTGGGACCGCCCCGCCTTTCCCAGCGATGGGGGTGGGAAACATCAGGGTTGTTTCGGCGGGGCGCAAGGGCATTTTTCGGTAGCCCAACAGGAAGGAGGTACGTATGGAACCACCATCCGGCGATTTAGTCATTTTCGAGGGTGCGAAAATTGATCGCCGCCGTGTCAAGCTCCAGAGCGAACCCGAGACCGGCCGTGTATATGGGGTGCATGGTTTCCTGTCTGGCCCGCTCGAAGGAGCACCAGAAGATGCTGCCTTGCAGTTCCTCGATGCCAATTATCGCCTCTTTGAGTCCAAACCAAGCGCCATTCGGGAGCTGGAAGTAGAACGAGTCACGCGTAGCCCAGCAGGTTATCATGTCATGTTCCAGCAGGTGCATCAAGGCATCCCGGTGGAGGAAGCTACTGTCTCAGTGCACCTGACGCCGGATAAACGCGTTCATGCCGCTTACGGCCGCGTGGCTTCGCAGGTGGCAAAATTGGACGTGAAGAAACTGGCAGAGAACGGCATAGACCGCCAGGAGGCGATCCGTATCGCTTTGCATCACATTGGTGCAGGTGGTGACCTGTCTGGCTCGGCGCGGGCAGAACAGGTCATCTTGCTCGAAAAAGAGCCTCGCTTGGCCTGGAAGGTGCAATTCGCTACCCAGAAACAAGCACAGGAATGGACAGTGTGGGTGGACGCGGTTGATGGCACTGTGCTGCGCCAGCGCGAGATCTCAATGGAATAGGAGGCCCACCTCATGAAACGGTTACCCAGTCTTTCTGTACCCCTCGAGCGCGTGGAAGTGCAGGAACATACCCAAATGAAAGGGACGATCGGAGTCGTCAGCGGCTTTCTGACCCCGCCCATAGGCGATGTGAAGCCAACTAGGGTTGCCGTTGAGTTCACACGAGCCAACGAGGATCTGATAGCCGGGCCTTACGAGCCAGACGGCAGGCCTCAGCTAGAGCCAACGAAAAAGGCGGTCGTCCGGCCCAGCTTGGTCAAGCGCAGCCCGGTGGGCTATCACGTGCAACTGCAGCAGATGTACCAAGGCATTCCTATCTATGGTGGCCAGGCAACGGTGCACATGACCGAAGAGCGAAGCGTGTACTTTTACGTGAGCGATTTGCATCCCAAGACGCCGGAAATCGAAGCGGGCAAGGCGGGGGAAATCTCCGCCGCGGAAGCTCTGGAGGCTATAGAGATCAAGCTGCCCTGGCGCAACAGGGAGGAAAGCGAGCCTCGCTGCGAAAAGATTTATTACCCTCTGGGTGATGATTTTCGCCTGGCATGGTGCATTGACTTGAGCCTCCGTGCCCAGGAGCCTATCCAGTCGGACCTGGATCGCTCCTCCGACTGGCGCGCCATTGTGGATGCCTATACTGGGGACCTGCTCGAACTGCGTGATTTATCACTCTATGACACTGCCTGGGGTTATGTTTTCTACCCCAACCCCGTGGTGGCACTGCGCCAGGAGAACCTGTCCCATGATGCCCAGATTCCGGATGGCGCTTACCGTAAAGTAGCGCTGGCTGGCGTGGACAACAGCGGTTTCTTGCGTGGCCCCTATGCGGACACGGGCAAGACGCTCAACCGTGCCTATGAACCCGGTAAGCAGTTCTTCTACCGGCGTGGCGATTCCCGCTTTCTGGAGGTGATGGCGTACTGCTTTGTCACTCGGGTAATGAACATGCTGCGCGCCCAGGGGTGGCCTAACCTGTTCCCAAGACCACTGCTGATCGATGCCCAGGCTCCCTTAGGGGACAATTCCAAATTCTTGCCCTCGAGCTGGGAACTGCGCTTTGGCACTGGCAAGGTCATGGATGCCGAGGATGCCAGCATCATCCTGCATGAATTGGGCCATGCTATCCAGGAGGCGCAGGTGCCTAGATGGGCTGATTGCGACAAGAACCTGCCGGTGCGGGCTATGGGCGAAGGGTTTGGCGATTGGCTGGCTACGCTCTATTTTGCTGAAGAACCGCGTGCCTTCCACCCCACCTATGTGGGCGATTGGGATGCCCGAGGCTATGTGACACCTAGGACCTTCCTGCGGCGCGTGGATAGCGGCAAAACCATGGCGAACTGGCAAGGCGATGAACATGCCGACGGCGAGATTTGGTCTGCAGCGCTATGGGATTTGTACCTGCGGTTAGGCGGAGACAGCAAC
>JBMFPM010000077.1:0-7780 GCA_049969135.1 Anaerolineae bacterium | reverse complement strand
GAGTAGTGCAAGTGACCGTCTCCGAGCCACGCCGAAATGAGGTCGCTGCCCTCTACAGGATTCCACCTGAGACGGTGCAGGTGGTTCCTCCTGGGGTGGATGTCTCTGCCTTCTTCCGCTGGACAGAACTGGCACAGCGTATCGTGGAGGCGTACCACCTGCTTGATGCGGACATGGTGCTGCTGTTGCCGGCGCGCATCACCCGTCGCAAGAATATTCAATTTGCCCTGCGCACATTGGCTGCGCTGCGGGAGAAAACGGGCGCGGATGCAAGGTTGCTGGTAACCGGCCCACCCGGCCCGCACAACCCTGCCAACCTGGCTTACCTGGCGGAATTGCAAGCCCTCCGGCGGGATTTAGGGCTGATCGGAGCTGCTCACTTTGTCTACGAATTGGGAAAAGAGGGCAACCCGCTAGTGCCCGATAACGAAACGATGGTCACTCTCTATTTGCTGGCAGATGCGTTGTTCTTCCCCAGCCTGGGAGAGGGTTTTGGTATCCCCATATTGGAGGCAGGATTGTTGCGGTTACCCATTTTCTGCAGCCGCATCCCGCCTCTCCAAGCGACAGGCGGAAGCGAAGTCTATTATTTTTTCCCTTCTGCGGAACCTGCGGACGCGGCTACCTTGGTCGCTGACAAACTCTTGACCAACGGTGCTTTCCGCCTGCGCCGTCGCGTTTTGCAACAGTTTCGCTGGGAAACCATAGTACACAACCTAGTTATCCCTTTGATAGAAGCACGAAATTGAGGAGCAGAGCATGAAACTCATCCTGGCTATTGTGCAAAGTACGGACGCCAAAGGACTCCTGGATATGCTGATGGCCGAAGGATTCCGCGCCACCAAAATCAGCAGCACAGGAGGATTTTTGGTGCGCGGCAATACCACCATCCTCATTGGCGTCGAAGACGATAAAGTGGACTCTGTACTGGCTATCCTGCACAAGTGCTGCCGGCCACGGCGCGAGTTCGTCTCACCGGTGGTTCCCCTGAGCGATACGGCAACAGCTCGGGGCTGGACAATGCCGGTGCAGGTAGAGGTAGGTGGAGCTACGGCCTTTGTATTGCACGTCGAACGCTTTGAACACCTGTAAAGGAGCCGTGATGTCTACCTACCGCATCCTGCTCCCCCTGCGCAAAGAGGACGCTCATATTGACCTGGTAACGCTGGCAGGCCACCTCCTCCCGCCGGAAGGGGGCCAGATTGTCCTGATGGGTGTGGTCATGGTGCCGGAAGGCCACTCCCTCAGTGAAGCTGCCTTGCCCGCCCAGGAAATTCGGGAGATATTGGCTAATTGCGCAAAGAACCTGCCTGATTTGCCGCTCTACGTGAAGCCACGGGTGAGAGTAAGCCATACACCTTGGCTGGATGTCCTGAGTGAACTGCAAGATGACCCCGCAGATTTGCTGCTCCTCACCTGGGACAGGAATTGCACCACTGTGCTTGGCGCTTCTGTGGAAGAAGTGCTCAGCCATACACCCTGTGACCTGATCCTCACCCGTGGCGCTGTACGCCGCTATGATCGCGTCCTGCTGGCAATCCGTGGCGGTCCTCACCTGGAGCTGATGCTGCGCCTTTCGCAGGCACTGTACCAGATCAGCGGTGAGAAAATCGATGTCGTAGCCGTGAAGAGCAAGAGCGAGCCCACACCTGCACTGAAATGGCTGAAAGAGAAAATGCCCTTTATCTCACGGATTGTCTCGCTCAGCGGCAATCCGTTGAAGGTGATCCAGCGCCTTGCTACAGACTACCATGCCCTGGTCGTGGGTACTACTTTGCCCGAATCCACCGCTACCAGCACGTTGGGCAGGGTCCCTGCTGAACTCCTGGCGCAAACGGAACTACCCATCTTCCTGGTACGTTCTTTCTATCCAGCCAGCAAGGAAATTCCAGAAGCATTGCCCGCTGCAGAATCAGCCAAGCCACCCTCAACGCTCTCCGACCAGGTGAGCCGCTGGTTTGCCACGAACACCTTCCACTGGAGCGAGTTCAGAGATGTGGCACAGCTAATACGCGCTAAAGAACAGCAAGGAGTAACCATCAGCCTTGTGCTCCCATCGCTCAACGAAGAAGCCACAGTGGGCAAAGTCATCACTACGATCAAGTCAGCGTTGATGGAAGAATATCCTCTCCTGGACGAGATTGTCCTCATAGACAGTGGCTCCACCGACCGCACGCGTGAAATCGCTGCTTCGCTGGGCATACCTGTCTACATCCACCAAGAGGTCCTGGCTGAGGAGGTGGGCAGTTACCACGGCAAGGGAGAAGCCTTGTGGAAAAGCTTATATGTAGCCCGTGGTGATATCATTGCCTGGATTGACACTGACATCGTCAATATCCACCCGCGTTTTGTCATCGGCATCTTGGGGCCACTGCTCAATTGGAATCGCATCCAATACGTGAAGGGGTTCTACCAGCGCCCTCTGCGCGTGGGGAGCAAAGTGGAAGTCAGCGGCGGTGGCCGGGTGACGGAACTTTTAGCACGCCCATTGATTAACCTCTTTTTCCCGGAACTTTCGGGGATCGTACAACCCTTGTCCGGCGAATACGCAGGGCGGCGGAGTGCCCTTGAACAGGTGCCATTCTTCGTAGGCTATGGGGTCGAGGCTGGCTTGTTGGTGGATTTGTTGCAGCAGCACGGCTTGCAGGCGATTGCCCAATCCAATTTGGAGATGCGCACACACCAGCACAAGGGATTAACGGACTTGAGCAAAATGGCTTTCGCCATTCTACAGGTGTTTGCCACGCGCTTGGAGATGCGCACTCCAGAACGTTCACCGGCGGATCTGTCGCGCACGATGAAAATTATCCGCAGCGAACCAGGACGGTTTTGCCTGGAGGAAGAAGAAATCACCGAACACGAGCGACCCCCCATGATCACCATACCCGCATACCGCGCCAAATTTCACCCCGAAGAGGCCTAGTTCCTTGCATTGTTGCCAAATACTTGGACGGGTATTGTAAATTTGCCTTTTAGAGCAATTTGTGTTATAAGAAGCGCTAGAGATTCATTTCCAAACAAAGATTGGCAGTGACCCACTTGAGTTTCAGAAAACGGCAATTGAGTAACCGCAACACAGTGGGCGTCGAGAACGCCCGGTGTTGCGGTTTTTTTATGCCTCAGGTGCGGTAAAGCCATCTTTCTAGCAGTACAACCAGCAATCCATAAAGACTGCGGCACGCGCAGCAGATTGCGGCGCAGGGTAAGCCTGCGCCGCAATCCATGCCCTGTGCGTGCGCAAGAGGAGAAAGGAGGTGATGGCTACAGAGATAGGCCCAAGACGGTGTCATCCGTGACACACAAACAATCACGTACCACCATATTACAGAAAGGAGCTTTGACCATGTCGACCTCTTCGAAACAGCAGGGATTCATGGGCTATCTGCCCAATGATGTCCCACCTATTGGACAGGCGATTGTGCTGGGGTTCCAGCACGTGCTGACCATGTTCCCAGCCACCGTGTTGGTGGCTTTGCTGGTTGGATTCCACGTCAGCACAGTGCTCATGGCTTCGGGTATCGCCACCATTGTCGCATTGCTGCTCTCACGCTGGGGCATTGGCACCTTCATCCCGCTGTACTATGGCTCCAGCTTCAGCTACATCGCAGCGACGCTGGCCATCACGAAAGCCAGCTATGGCGTACCCGCTCCAGACAACCTCATCCGAATAGCTCAGGGTGGCATCGTCGTCACAGGCCTGATCAACATGGTCGTTGGTCTAATCATCCATTACGTTGGCGGCAAGAAAGCCATTGATAGGATCTTGCCCCCCATCGTGACCGGCTCGGTAGCAGCGGTGATTGGCTTTGCATTGGGCAAGAGTGCCCTTGACATGGCTGCTGGCACCTGCTGCCTGTTTGATGCCTCAGGAGCAGCCATGGCAAGCCTGAAGTGGTGGTTCGTAGCCATCGTCACGCTGCTTTCCACGGTCATCTTCTCCGTGTACCTACAGGGAAAGGGCTTTATCGGGATGATCCCCATCCTGCTGGGAGCCATCGTTGGTTACGTGGTATCCATCCCGCTGGGGTTAGTAGACCTGAGCCTGATCACACGAGCTCCCCTCTTCCAGGTACCTCATCTGACCTTCCCAACCTTCAGCAGCGAACTAACCATGACTGCCATCTTTGGCATCGGCGTGATGGCCATCGCCACCATCCCGGAATCCACCGCGCACCTATACCAGATCAGCCTGTATGTAGACCAACTAGCAGCACGTATGGGGCGCAAAAAATACCAGCTAAGCCAGTACATTGGCTTCAACCTGATCCTAGACGGCATCGGCGATGTAGTGAACGGCCTTATCGGCGGTGTTGCGGGGACAAACTATGGTGAGAACAACTCGCTGATGGTCATCACGCGCAACTACTCCGGTCCGGCGATCATCGCCGCTGGTGCCATTGCCATCCTGCTCTCCTTCAGCGGCACGCTGGCAGGGGTCGTGCAGAGTGTGCCCACGGCGGTGAGTGGTGGCTTGGCTATCTACCTCTTCGGCGTGATTGGCATGCAGGGCGTTGCCCTGATGATGTCCGAGAAGGTGAACCTGTTCGACCCCAAGCAGTTGGCTATCGGCGCAACAATCCTGATCATCGGCGTCGGCGGGCACATCGGTTTCCCCGGTGGCTTCCTGCCCATCCCTCTCTTGCGCAGCATCTTTCCCAATGGCTGGCCTGCCATTGCCACCGGCGCCGTAGCTGGCATCTTGTTGAATCTCCTGTTCCAGTTGTTCCCCGCACCGGAAGTGCCGCCAGCGGAGGAGTAACACGAGCAAGCCCCACGATGGGGCAAAGCAAGGCTAGGGCAACGAGGCCCTGGCCTCGCTTGGATACTCCTGCAATACGCTACCCCACACAAAATAGTCTCTTTTTGGTAAGCAAATTATTACTTGCAAATTATGATAATTTATGGTATAAGTAGGTTGCTTAACAAGGTCTATTCAATCTCCTAGATGGAAGAAGGAAACAGAGAGAATTGCCGTGAACCGTTTCCCGCTTATAGAACACTATACGGGAGTACAGCGCAGCACACAGGGCTGACAAAAGCCGTGCATTTTGCGTTTTTTTGTTTCTTCTTTGGGCAATGCGACAAATCTTGTCGCGATACAATGGTATATTGAATTAAAGAGGATTCAATACCTTCGATATGAGCCAACAATGGATCATGTGGAAGTATTTCCACACTGGGCACAGCAAATCCTCTCCTGGTTGGATATATTGGAAGGATAACGCATGGCGGAGCAAGAGAGCCTGAAGAAAGCAGAACGACTGAGCAGGCTGACCTATCTACTCTATCACCATCCACGCGGCTTGACTGTACGCGAGATGGCTGAGCTGTGCGGCGTGTCTCCGCGCACTATCCAACGTGACCTGCACTCGCTGGAACGCACTGGCGTGCCCCTCTGGCAGGAAGGGAACCGCTATGGCGTGCTGGAAGGCTACTTTCTGCCACCCTTGAAGCTCAAACTCAACGAAGCAGCAGCGCTCTACCTGGCAGCACGCTTGCTGGCGCGCTATAGTGACCAACAAAACCCTTATATCATCTCGGCACTGACGAAACTGGCCGGCATATTGCCCCAATCCATCGCATCACATGTACAGCGCTCCGTGCATGCTCTCACCTACAAGCCATGCAATGCCGGTTTCGATGCCGTATTCGATGTCATCGCCCTTGGCTGGGCCACGGGGCGCAAAGTGCGCATTTGGCACCAAGCAGCGCGCAGCAAGAACATCCACCAATACCTGGTATGCCCCTACTTCATCGAGCCTTCCAGCGAGGGCTATGCCACCTACCTTATCGGCTACAGCAGCCATTTCAATGCCGTGCATACCTTCAAAATAGAGCGCATCCACCGCGCTGAGCTAACCGAAGAGACCTTCGAACTGCCGGCAGATTTCGATGGGCCAAGCCTATTGGCCTCGTCATGGGGCGTGATGTTTGGCCATACCCCGGTCGAGGTGCGCCTGCGCTTCTCGCCCCAGGTCACGCGGCGTGTGAAAGAGTCAGTCTGGCATCCAACCCAGCGCATCGAGGATTGTGACGACGGTGGCTGTATCTTCAGCGTGCGTGTGAGCATGCCTCTGGAAATGAAACCCTGGATTCGTGGCTGGGGGCCAGACGTGGAGGTACTGGCGCCAGAGACACTGCGCCACGAAATCGCGGGCGAGGCACAGGCAACAGCGGCTAGATATGCGGGAAATTAACCGCCATCGCTCATAGGAGAAAGAATTGCTTTCAGACACTGGATACCCAAGAGGAATAACGCATTTGATGCTCCGCAGCAAGTGCTTATAACAAGCAAGGAGAATCGTAGGTCGATGACTGTGTCGATCACAGTAACGAATACCCAACCTAATATCACTTCGGATGTGCCTGAACCATTATTGCGGCTTTTTCAAAATTATACCAGAGCTGAGTATAAAGAAAAGTTTTTACCGTTTGAACATCAGGCAAATGTTTTCAATGCGATTGAACAGAATCAAGAAGTCTTTCTGGTAGCTGGAACAGCCTCTGGTAAAACGTTGGGTGTTGCTGTGCCTCTGTTCTATAAACTGGCCTCAGGCCAGATTCATAAAATCCTCTTCATGTATCCCACCATTGCCTTAATGGAAGATCAGCGCCGGGTAATGGATGGGCTGGCCCAGATCACCGGCCTGGAGATAGGCCAGTTGCAGGGTGGCATGTCCCGTATCGAACTGATGACCGCCCTCAATAAGCCGGTTATTCTGGCAACCCCCGATGAGATCTATTGGTTCTTTCGCAAGAACATCAAATACAGCGGTTTGCTCATCTACGGCCTGGCCCTGGTAGACGAATTCGTTCTGGATGAAGCCCATCTCTTCAACGGGCTGATACTGCGCAACCTGGCCCACCTCAAGGAGCGGATCGGGCTATTAGCTGCCCGGCTGGGCCGGCGTCCGCGCTGGCACGTGCTTACTGCCACTCCTACGCCGGAGCTGCGCGCCTTGACCAAGGGGGTAGAAGTGCGCGGCCGTTCGCGGTGCGGAGATGTGGAGGTCTCTTTTCTCGAGCCAGTGAAAGGGTATGATGAACGCCAGCACAAGCTGGTAGGGGCCGTCGAATCGGCCCTGGTCGCCGGGGCTCAGAAGGTGCTTCTGGTCTTCAACTCCGCCGACCTGGCCCATCGGGTCTTTGAAAGCATCAAGGGCAAATCCCGGCCAGACTTGCCGTTCGACCTGCAATACCGCTTCGGGCGCGTTCAATGGGGCATGTTTAGAGCCTGGTTGGAGCAAGAAGGAATAGGGCCAGAGACCATTGAGGAAATCGAGCGCTGGTTAACGCGGGAAGAACCTCTTTATCTGAGAAATCTGGATGAAGGACGGGCGTGGATCCCTACCGAAACTCTGATGGCCGGGGTGGCCCGCTTGCTAGAAGGAGGGGCTTGGAACATCAGGCGGTTGGTATACTCGGCGGTCAGGGATGGTGAACATGACTTGGTTGAAGCCGTTGACAGGCGGCTGAGCGGCAAGGGTAAGCTGTCCAGGCTACTGTGGCGTACCGTTGTATCCGCAGCCAAAGATAGGACAGACGCTGAAAGCTTGCTGGAAGCCCTGGAGGCGCAGGTCGGCCGAATGCAGGCGGAGCTAGAGCGCCTGTGGGCGGATAATTTGCTTCTTGTGACTGCTCCTGACTTCGGTGAGATCACCGGCTCGCTGGAAAGGGCGGGAGCGGGCCGCGAGTTAGCTCAGGCGATCACTGCCTCCCTAAAGTATACCGTGGAACTTCCCGAGCAGGCAGCCGCTGCGTTGAAGATGTCGCCCAGGGA
>JBMFPM010000076.1:0-7851 GCA_049969135.1 Anaerolineae bacterium | reverse complement strand
CTCAGGCTCTCCTTTTTCGTGAGCTTCGCTCAATGCCCCCCAAAAGCATATGGAGCTGTGATGTCATAATAGGTTACGATAAGAATAAGCATCAGCATCAGGAGGATACCTACGAAATGGATTAGGCTTTCGCGGTTTGGGTCTATGCGCTTGCCACGTAGAGCTTCAATGGCGATAAACAGCAGACGGCCCCCATCTAGACCAGGGAGAGGCAGTAGATTCGTTGCTGCAAGTGCTGCACTGAGAGTTGCAGTGAGCTGCAATAAAGGGAACCACCACCCGCTGGTAACCACCTGTTGGGCAGCTTGCTTTGTCAATTGAGCAATGCCCACCGGACCAACGGGCCGCACCAAATCCATCGGGATCAAGCCGCGCAATATCTTTGTGGGTAGCAAGAATAAGGAAGAGACGGAGAGCAGTGTTTCTGTTACTCCTCTCTGGACTGCCTCGGGCCATGGGTAGGAGGCAATTTCCACCCACCCGGCATCGTTACGCACTGCCACGCCGCGCGATTCGGGTTTCACGAACCAAGGCCCTCCAGGAGGCAAGGATAAGGTCAAGCGGCGCCCCTGACGACGGAGGGTAACCTTGCGGATGTCTCCATTGACCGACCTGGCATATACGATCAGGTCCAGCACTGTGGAGACCTCATAATCATCCACGGCGAGAATAAGGTCATTGTCCTCGAAACCAATCGCTTGGGCTACCGAACCTGGCAATACCTTTTGTACTCCAACAGCCAGGTCGTGTGCAACAGGCCAGCCTGTTGCGAAGCAGATGCTGAAAAGGACAATGGACAACAGTAGATTCAGTATAGGGCCGCTAAGCAAGAAGGCAGCGCGCAAGGGGGTGCTCTTATCACTGAACAGGGTGCCCGGTTCGCCTTCTTCTGCCAGACGGACAAATGCACCAAACGGAATCAAGTTCAGGGTATAGATGGTGTCTCCAGCGCGAGCAACAGTCATTAGGCGGGGAGGATATCCCAGCCCGAATTCTTCCACATGCACCCCGGTCCATTTAGCCACAATAAGGTGACCGAGTTCGTGGACAAACATGAGCAGGCTTAGCACGATGACGGCAACGATAATGGTCAAAGCTCCTCCTTGCAAACTTGCAGATGTCTATTGCTAGCCCGTTTATTTGGCATTATACCCGAAAAAGTGGTTTTTCACAATCTGGTGTCAAGCGGAAAGCATGATTCATGCTTGGATAAGTGGTGGATTATCAGCAATCAATGGATGTGCGATGCGAACATTTGTTGCTCCGTGTTCCAATCCCTTGATAACTATCTATCAGACCCCGGACCATGTTGCCCTGAAACCGGACCTCGGCTGGGCTATCCCATGTTATCTTCTGTTGACAGTCTCCTCTGCAAAAGCGGCAGATCAACCTTGGCTGTAAGGTCAATGGTCAATGGGCTGAGAGAAACTACACGGTCTACAACCACAGCATAGATATCTGAATCAGCCTCCAATGTTTCGTAATCAATTTCCCGCATGTAACCAGAGAGGTGCCTTTGCCCCTGTAGATCGGTGGTGACGGGGGAAAGCCAGTACTGCTGACGAGAAACGCGGGTCATTCGCCAAGGGGTATGGGGAGTAGCAGTACAAGGCACATCAAGCTTGAGGATATCCACCCCTGCAGGCATGCTATGGGTGAGCAGCCACTTGGCCCATCGACGCACAAAGGCGGATGCGGCGGAGAAATCAACGTCAGGGCTTTGGCTAAAGTGGTATTTTTTATCCGTTTCCAGCGAAGCAGCTAAGGTCGGGATACCGAAACTAGCTGTTTCTATTGCCGCCCCTATGGTGCCTGAAATGGTAATGCTGGCGCCAAGATTTTCGCCATAGTTGATGCCAGAAATAGCCAAATTCGGCATCCTGGGCAGAAGGCATAGCAAGCCATGGCGTACCGCCTGCGCAGGTGGCTTGTCCACGGCAAAAGACCGTACCTCGACGCCATCTATGGTTAGAGTGCTTGCTTCCACTTGGAGCGGACCATTGACAAAACTACGGCTAAGGCCTGAACGCTGTACGCTTGGGGCAACTACCCAAACCTCAGCCAAGTCCAGAACACTGCGCATGGCAGCCGCCAATCCTGGTGAAGCCACGCCGTCGTCGTTAGTAACCAAAATCAAAGCTCGGGTTTCTCTCTCCATGCACGCCTGTGTCTCCTCTAAATCGTTTACGCCACTTTCAATCTTCGATGAATCCGCTCTTTTTGTCAAACGCTTGCTCCGCTCTGTAAGTTGCCTGCAGAGTGATAAAAGGAGTAGAATAGCACATTGTTGTGGAGAAGCTACGCGGAGAGAGTTGTGCATGGTTTTCCTGGAATTGGTGTACGAAGTTCTAGCGATATGGTTGTCCTTGTACGGACTGAACAGTCTAGTATTGACCTTCATCTATCTGTGGCGAGGATCCCCACAAACGCCCATTGCTTTCCAATCTGAGAACTGGCCTGTTGTGACCGTGCAGTTGCCCATTTACAATGAGCAGCATGTGGTAGAACGCTTAATTGCTGCTGTCGCTGCCTTGGATTATCCATACGACTTGCTGCAAATCCAGGTCCTGGACGATTCCACCGATGAGACTGTGACAATAGCACAACGGGCAGTGGTGCGTTACGCTCAGATGGGCGTACCAATCGAATATCTGCATCGTGCGCAGCGGATAGGGTTCAAGGCCGGAGCTTTGGCTGAAGGCTTGCGCCATGCGCGGGGAGAGTTGTTGGCAATTTTTGATGCAGATTTCGTGCCGCCGGCAAATTTCTTGCGTCGCGTTGTCTCTTATTTCTCATCTGGTCATGTCGGTTGTGTACAGGCTCGCTGGGGGCATTTGAACCATGCGTATTCTGTCCTGACGCGGGCTCAGGCGATGGGCATAGATGGCCATTTCGTGGTAGAGCAGGCAGCACGCAGCCAGGCGCGTTTCTTCCTCAACTTCAACGGTTCTGCAGGGGTGTGGCGCCGTGCGTGCATTGAAGATGCCGGTGGATGGCATACGGATACATTGACCGAAGACCTGGACCTCAGCTACCGTGCGCAATTAGCGGGATGGCAGATCCTGTATGTGCCCGATGTGCAGGTGCCAGCAGAATTGCCGCCTCAGATGGATGCGCTGCGTCGCCAACAAGCGCGCTGGGCACAGGGAAGCATTCAGGTGGCGTGTAAGCTCTTACCTCTCCTGTGGCGTAGTGCGCAGCCCTGGTACATCAAGCTTGAAGGGAGCATTCATCTAACAGGCTATCTAGTGCATCCTTTGATGCTTGCAACGCTGCTGCTGACTTTGCCGATGTTATTAACCGGCAGTAGTGCCATTGCTTTTGTGCCTTATTTTCTCTTTGCCACGATAGGGCCGCCACTGCTGTACCTGGTAGCGCAGTTAGAGCGTGGCCGTGGCTGGTGGCGCGAGTTGTGTTTTGCACCATTCTTATTGTTGCTTGGCGTGGGGTTAGCTTTGAATAACACGGTAGCGATGGCACGTGTAATACTTGGGCGAGGGGAGGAATTTCAACGTACACCCAAGTTCGATATCCGTGATCGCAGCGGTCGTTGGCACGCCAGTACGTATGCGTTGCAGTGCAGTCCGCTTGTCCGATATGAAATCTTGCTCGCTGTCTTTTCCCTGTTTGTAGCGACATTGGCTGTGTGCAAGGAGAACTATGCCCTTGCCCTGTGGTTGGCCCTTTATGGGTTCGGTTACGCTTATGTGGCAGGGACAAGCCTTGTGCAAGGCTTGCAACGGCACAACCAGGGACTTGGTACTCGTGCAGAAGGAGCTAACGTAATCCAAGTGCGCTGATGAGCAGCAGTAAAACATTGTCTTACTGATGGGGAGTGGCTTGTAGCGTTTGGATAATGGCATGGTTCGCAGCGGGGAAGGCATACTCCCCTAGTTCCTCGGGTTTGACCCACTTCCAGGCGATGCAGCCAAGGCTCTGAGGCTCACCGCTCACATATTGGCAGTGGTAAGCGTAGAGCGTAATGCGAAAGTGGGTGTATGCGTGGCGCACCCTGGCAAGAAGCTGCTCTACTCGGATTTCGATGCCTAGTTCCTCACGCACTTCTCTCACCAGGCACTCTTCCAGACTTTCCCCAGGTTCTCGTTTGCCTCCAGGAAACTCCCAGAGGTTTCCCAGCAAACCATGCGGGGGGCGTTGAGCAATCAGGATAAATCCATTGTGCCAGATGACACCTGCAGCGATCTCATAGTGTGGGATAGCCTTTCTTGGTCGCCGTATGGGCAAGTCTTCCTGTATATTCAACCGCCGTGCCTGACAATCCTTATTCCAAGGGCATTGAGCACAGGCGGGTTGGCGGGCAGTACAAATAGTGGCGCCCAGGTCCATGAGTGCCTGATTGAACGCACCCGCCTCACCAGATGGGAGCATTTGCGCCGCGAGTTCTTGAACCTGTTTTGAACCTTTTGTGGAAGCCAGATCTACTTGAATCGCAAATAGCCTGCTGAGCACGCGTTTGGCATTGCCATCAATTGCTGGATAGTCCTGGCCAAAGCAGATGCTGAGGATGGCACCGGCAGTGTAAGTGCCGATGCCGGGCAACGCTAGGAGGGTTTCAAGCGAGTTAGGTAGTTGACCGTTGTACTGGGTGCATACTTGCTGCGCCAGTGCATGGAGATGGCGTGCTCGTGCATAGTAGCCCAAGCCTTCCCATGCTTTCAGCACTCTATCCAAGCTTGCCCCGGCCAGGGCCGCCCATGTGGGGAACAGTTCGAGAAAGCGCTGATAGTAGGGAAGCACCGTCTGGACCCTTGTTTGATGCAGCATGAACTCTGCCACGACGATCGCATAGGGATCATGCGTATTCCGCCAGGGCAGGTCCCTGCGGTTTTCTCCGTACCAGGCGAGGAGTCGCCGGGCAAGTTGGAGCAGGGGGGATTTACCAGTCAAAGACGTCTTCCTCCGCCAAACGGCCCAACCTGCGCAATGCGCGCCATAAGCGCTCTTCCCAGATACTGCCATGCAAGAGTTGGCTGATTTCCTGAGCTTCCAACAGGCGGCCCCAGTGTGTAACGATGAAAGTGATGCGTCGCCACTTACGGCTGACAATAGGCTGTGGCAAAGTACGGAGTTCCCCAAGGTGCACTTTGTAGTAAAGTTCGTTTGCACGGGGGTGAGACGGTTCATTTGGCAGAAGCTGGATACGTGGCACAATCTCCCAAGCCGTGGTATGGGCGTAATAGTTGATGGACCATTTCTGATCGCCGAATTCTTTAGTTTGATAAAATGCTAGGATAGGGGCATGAAGCCCCCTTTTGGGCAAGTACTTTACAGGAATGCGATACCAGTGCTGGTCGCGAGCAATAGCGAGATCTTGGGGATTGTTCATGATCGCAACGAGTACAGTCGTATAGCGGTCTGGTTCCATGTTTCTCTCCTCGTCTAGGAGTCCGCCCTCACAGTATAGAGGCACGCATGACCAACTGTAGCGCAAATCGAGATGCTTGTCAAAGGCAATCCCTGCTTGTATGCGAGCATTTGACTACATGCCGCGAGCTTGGTAATATAGTCGTTGCGCAAAACTCCATGTTGAGCTAGCGTTCCAAAGGAGAAAACCACAGACTATGTCGTTTACAACGCCTGAGTGGGTCAAAGACGCTATTTTCTACGAGATATTTCCCGATCGCTTTGCTTACAGCCAAGCGTTGCCCAAACCACGGAATCTGGAACCATGGGATAGCCCTCCCACGGTGCATGGGTTCAAGGGCGGTGATTTATTGGGCATTGTCGAGCGCCTGGACTATTTGCAGGACCTGGGTGTCAATGCCATCTACCTGACCCCCATCTTCCAGTCTACGGCCAATCATCGCTACCATACATATGATTATTATCGTGTTGATCCGTTGCTTGGTGGCAATGAGGCATTTCGCACCTTGCTCGATGAAGTCCATCGGCGCGGCATGCGGATCATTTTGGATGGCGTTTTTAACCATGCCAGCCGTGGATTTTTCCAGTTCAATCACATTCTGGAGAACGGTGCGGCTTCACCCTATCTCGATTGGTTCATCATTAATGGCTGGCCGTTGCACGCCTATGACCCGCAGCAAAAACCCAATTACGAAGCTTGGTGGGGTTTACACGCCTTGCCTAAATTCAATATCGCTTCCCCAGAAGTACGGGAGTTTCTATTAGGTGTAGCGCGATATTGGATCGAGCAGGGTATTGATGGCTGGCGTCTCGATGTTCCTGGGGAAATTAAGGATGACGACTTCTGGCGCGAATTTCGCCGTCGCGTCAAAGGGGCTAATCCTGATGCATATATTGTGGGTGAAATCTGGCATGATGCCCGGCACTGGCTGCAAGGCGACCAGTTCGATGCCGTGATGAACTACCTGTTTACTAAGGCTTGCCTTTCTTTCTTTGTTGGCCGAGACCTGAACCCGGCATTGGTCTCTGGAGTTGGTTATTATCCGGTTCAACCAACAACAGCGGAGGAGTTTGGCACTGCAATTGACCATTTGCTGGCATTGTATCCTCCACAAGTAACCCAAGCGCAACTGAACCTCTTGGACAGTCACGATACGGCGCGGTTTCTGACCCTGGCACGAGGGGATGAATCCGCTCTGCGTCTAGCGATGCTATTCATGATGTGTTATCCAGGAGCGCCTTGCATCTACTATGGCGATGAAATAGGCATGGAGGGGGGAAAGGACCCGGATTGCCGGCGCGCTTTCCCTTGGGATGAGCAAAGGTGGAATAAGGAATTGCTTGCCTATGTAAAGCGTTGTGTTGCTCTGCGCAAGGCACATCCAGCTTTGCGACATGGTGAGTACAAGACCTTATTGGCCCAAGGAGGAGTCTATGTGTTTGGACGCAGGCTTCTCTGTGAAGGAGCCACTGAGGACACTCTCATCTGCGTGCTGAATTCGTGTCAGACACCATGGGAATTGCACGTGCCTGTGCAGAACTATCTCCCGGAGGAGACGGTGCTGCACGGAGTATGGGGTGAAGGCACAGCTATGGTGCAGGGTGGGCATCTTGTTGGACTTACTGTAGCAGCCCGTACTGGTATGGTGCTGATGGTCGCTGCTCCCTATGACCGGTAAGCTGACATAAGGTCTTTGACATATCTCCCTTGTGACGTCAGCATTGGGTAAGAAAGTGTCCTTTCACAAGGGGAATGACATGGATAAGGTCGCCATCGTCAATCACAAAGTGTGCTGCCTGGCGTACGCGGTCGTCGCGTGGGCAGACGGCAATGGCTAAGCCAGCCTGAGCGAATAGGTCTATATCTGCAAGGCCATCCCCGACTGCCAGGCACTCTTCTTCACGAACTCCCGCTTCTGCGCGCAACTGGGCCATGAGTTGGCCTTTGGTATGTTCCATGACATGCACAATTGCCTCGCCCGTGAGGAGGCCATTCTGGACTATGAGTTCATTCGCTATAACACGCCACAGGCCTAGTTCCTTTGCTACTTGACGGGCATGCACATCCAGACCGGTACTGATGATCGCAGTGCGCACTTGGTTGCGCTGTAGGAAATCAAAGAGGGCATGGACTCCTGGGCGATACGGGTTGGTGCGGAAGATAGCTTCCACTTTGCTCAATTCGATACCTTTCCATAACGCAGTATCCAGGCGCGCCCATTCCAGGTAATCAATTTCTTTAGCCAGAAAGCGGGCGCGGTATTGCTCTGCCTCTTTCTCTAGCCCCAGGGCCTTGTGCAAATACATCCAAGGGCTAGAGGCTTCCTTTAGTGTGCCATCCAGGTCAAATACAGCCAAACGCAGTGGCCAAAGTGGGGGATTGTTCGTTTTCTGCGCAGTTCGGCTTTGAGCATTCATGATGCGTCATCCTTTCTCTGGAGCTAGGTTGGGGGTTGAATTGCTCCT
>JBMFPM010000075.1:0-7866 GCA_049969135.1 Anaerolineae bacterium | reverse complement strand
GGTGCCTTCATGGACCTGGGTGCGCACCTCGTAGATTTGACCCACTATTTGCTGGGCAACGTCGTGGCAGTACGGGCTGCCATGCGTACTTTTATCTGCGAGCGTTGCACGGCACCAGGCAGCGCCGAGCGCGAGCCGGTAGATGTAGATGATTGGGCACTCTGCACGCTGGAGCTTTCAACCGGAGCAATAGGCGCACTCGAGGTCACACGCATGGCTGCCGGCGCGGAAGATGCCACGGATTTTGAAGTCTATGGCAGCAAAGGGGCATTGCTCTTTCAGGCACGCGATCCCAACTTTGTCCATCGGTATGATCTCAAGCGCCAACAATGGGTCAGAGGAGACATGACTCTGCCCCTTGTTCCCGGAGAACGGCCCATTGAGCATGTCTGGCCTAGCGCTAAATATTCCCAAGGCTACATGACCAATGCTCATTTGGCAGCAGCCTATGACTTTTTGCTGAATGTGGCCGAAGGAAAGCCATCCCAGGTTGATTTCCGAGCCGGGGCAGCAGCACAAGAGGTCATCGAAGCAGCCTATACCTCTGCCGCGCATGGTGGCGAATCCATCCGCTTGCCATTATGAACAAGGGTGTTGAAAAAGTTCTCCCTGTGTCATGCTGAAGGAAGTGAATCATCCCGCAGTACTTGGGAAGGTGCGACTCAAGTTACGCGAGACCCCTTCGTTACACTCAGGGCAGGCTCTTCGCTTCGCTCAGGGTGACAAGATTTTCAACACCCTCATTATGAACTGGCCTCGGGAAAGCCTCCCCGAGGCCGGATATCCTCCATTCGTTACGCGCAGAGAGCAAGGCTTTACATCTGCGAATAGACAATGCGGCCTTTGACCAAGGTCAGATAGACGTTTGCCTGCTCGTCAATCACGGCCAGGCTGGCATCTTTGCCCACGGCAATGCTCCCCAGGCGATCGGCAAAGCCCATAGCGCGCGCCGGGTTCAAAGAAGCCATCTTCACCGCCTCCGGCAAGGGCACACCAACCTTCTGATGGACATTACGCACACACTGGTTCAGCATGGCTGTACTTCCGGCGAGGGTACCGTCAGGCAAAGTTGCCCGTCCTTCCTTCACGCTCACTTTGTAGCCAACCAACTCGTATGTGCCATCAGGCAACCCTGCCCCTGCGATTGCATCCGTGATGAGGACGACGCGGTCGGTGCCAAGGCAGCGGATCAGCACCTTCATCGCTCCAGGATGTACATGAATGGTATCGGCAATCAACTCTGCCGTTACTTCATCGGATGTGAGCACGGCTCCAAACACGCCCGGTTCCCGGTGCTGGAAGCCCCGTTGGGCATTAAATGTATGGGTAACATGGGTGAAATTGCCGCGTAGGGCAGCACTGGCAAGCTCGTAATCGGCATTTGTGTGCCCCATGGATACGACCACCCCAGCCTCTCGGAAGCGGGCCGCCACCTCTTGCGCGCCGGGCAATTCCGGCGCCAGCGTCATCTGCCGAATCCAGCCCCGTCCCGCCTGCAACACTGCCTCAGCCTCTTCCATCGCTGGCTGGCGCAGCCAAGCGGGATTAAAGGCTCCTTTCTTCTCCTTGCTGAGGAACGGGCCCTCCAGATGCAAACCCAAAACCTCCGCGCCAGGCATAGTGCCAGCGTCCAACGCATCAGCATAGGCATGCACCAGTTGTACTAATGACTCAGCAGTCGGCGCAGAAATCGAACAGAGAAAACCGGTCACGCCGGTGCTGGCTACCCACTTGGAATAGGCGCTCAAATCCTCAGCGATTGAACCCGGCACTTCAAAAGTAATCCCATTGCCTCCGTGTACATGGACGTCTATAAAGCCCGGAACAACCATCCGGCCGCGCATATCCAGATGCAGCCCATCGGTATAAGGGGCTTTTTCCATAGGTCCTACATAGGCGATGCGGCCATCATCGGAAATGACCACTGCTCCGCGCTCGATGACATCCGTAGGGGTAATCACGGTAGCATAGTAGAGTATCATGGCCATGGTAATTCCTTTCCTCCTTTTTCGTTAGCTCTGCGTCGAACCGTATATTAGGCGCGAATACACCCCAAGTCAAACTGCGCGCTCGCTGGGGGCTAGTTCAGCCTGGGGGCAAGTTGCTGAGTACTAGCCGTCAACGAATTTGCAACGAATAAACGAATGTACTGCGCCAGCATTCGTTTATTCGTGTCCCCCATTCGTTGATGGCCATCCTGCCCACTTTAGGCCATGCTTGCCCCCAAGTGGAACTGCGCCCGCTCGCTGAGCCCAGAGTCTACGGGTTCCAAACAGGAGGAGGCCTTTTATCGGGCACCCAAGGCTAGGAGAAGATCAACACAGGACACTGCGTCTTGCAAAAAGTCCGTGTAGGTAGTCGCCTCCACACTCAGTAATCCTTTGTAGCCTGAAGCCTTGAGCGTCTGGATGTATGGTGAGTAATCATAGCCGTCGTTTCTCTTGGGGAAAAGGCGCTCGGTGCCCAAGGGATAATCAATATGGGCGTGGATAATCCAGTCCTTGTAGAAGATGATATCCTCCAGGCTCTCGCCCATTGCCTGCATGTGGCGCAGGTCGCACATGACCTTACAATTTGGCTTCTGCAGATTTTGGGCAAATGCAACGGCTTCGCCTATGGTCTGTAGGTAGTTGGAGTTGGCTGGCCCGAGCGGTTCCACAGCGAGAGTGATTCCATAAGGCGCTATCCTATCGCAGATGCCGGCGACAAATGTCGCAAACTTGGCTTTCACTCCATCAACATCCTCGCAATTTTCAGGAATGCTGCGACACTTGCCAGCTCCAAAGGGCCAGAGGCGCGCTCCCAACTGAGCCGTTCTGTCCGCAGCGATCTCAGCATGGTCCCTCCATCGCTGCATGTCGAAATCTTCACGGTAGATCCGTTCTGTGAGTGGCATAAAGCCTGAGAATGCCTCGAAGCCAAGGCCAGAATCTGCCGCTATCTTTTTTAGCTCAGCAAATTGCGCCTGGGTCATACCAACTATTTCCATAATGTCAAGTTCTGCGCTGTCAAATCCCGCCTTCTGGATCAAAGGGATATGCCGCGCAAAGCCAAAACAACCTAGTCTCATATCTCCTGTCCCTTTCGCTTTTAGTGTATAATAGTAACATATATTCTCAAGGAGGCCAACTATGAAGAAAATGCGTGGAGTCGTCGTCGCCATGACGACGCCTTTCACCGCTCATGGAGAAGTGGATTTTGAGGCATTAGATAGTGAAACAGAGTTTCTCATCAATGCCCGCGTGCATGCTTTGTATCCCTGCGGCACCACAGGGGAGATGCTCTTGATGACCAATGAGCAGCGCGAGGCAGTAGCCAAGGCTGTGGTGGACAAGGCAGCAGGGCGAATACTTGTCTATATCCATGTTGGGGCCGCCAGGATGGAGGACACGATACGGCTTGCGCAACATGCCTACCGTATCGGTGCTGACGGTGTGGGGGTTGTCACACCCATCTTCTTCCCCTTTCATGACCGCGAGTTGGAGAATTTTTACGTAACTGTGTCGCGCAGCTTGCCTGAGGATTTTCCCATCTATATGTACAATATTCCGCAATGTTCAGCGAACGATTTGAAGCCCGAAGTGTGTGCGCGGATCATAGCGAGATGCAAGAATATCATCGGCATCAAGTACAGCTATTGCGACATGCACCGCACTCTTGATTACTTGCAGCTACGCGAAGTGCGGAGTGATTTCTCGGTGTTGGTCGGTTTTGATAGGCTGTTGCTGCCTGCGCTGAGAATCGGCTGCGATGGCACGGTTTCGGGGGCGGCAAGCGTATTTCCTGAGCCTTTCGTGGAGGTCTATGAGAAATACCTCGCTGGCGATATGGCTGCTGCTGAAGCTGCCATGTGGCGTGCGAACGACATCGTGAAAAAACTGAAGGCAGGGACCAGCATCGGGACTTTTAAGGAAGCGCAGCGTCTGCGCGGGTTTGGCGGTGGGTATGTACACCCTCCGCTTATGGAGATCACCGCAGAGGAAAAAGAGTTGCTGAAGAAAGAATTAGAGATGTATCTGTAGGACAAAGTGAGAATTGAAAATGGAGACTAGGAGGCATGCATTGAATACTTGTGAATTTATTGAGGAACATAAACTGATTGTTGTTTGCAGAAAGATCTATGGCGATGATCTAGAGAAACTTGCTGCAGCGCTGCTCAAAGGCGGGGTTCGGCTGATGGAAGTTACCCTCGACCAACAAGATCCAGACTGCATTGCTAAAACATGTGCAGCCATTCGCATGCTGAGCGAACTTTACGGCGATGGACTACTGGTCGGCGCAGGCACTGTGCTGAAAGAAGATCAGGTGGATGCGGCATTCAGAGCTGGCGCAAAGTATATCGTTTCGCCGAACTATAATCCCATGGTGATCAAGCGCACAAAGGAATTGGGGCTTGTGTCCATACCAGGTGCCATGACTCCAACGGAGATCCTAGCAGCGCATGATTGCGGTGCCGATTTTGTCAAGCTGTTTCCAAGCACGGCGCTGGGCTTCAAGTATATTGAGGATATCTTGGCACCGATAACCCATGTCAAATTAATCGCCACAGGCGGTGTAAACGAGGAGAACTTTGGCCAGTACCTTGATTTGGGCTTTGTCGGTGCTGGGGTTGGCGGCTGGCTTACTGACAGGAAATTGATCGCAAGTGGCAATTTTGAGGAACTGACGCGCCGCGCTGAGGCATTTTGCCGTATCGCCAGGAGAGAAAGACGGTGAGCAGGTACTGCTTCACGCTAGGCCTCGAAGCTTGTTGTATTGAAGTTCAGACATGAGTTGGGACACTTAGGTGAACCTCGCGAGCCCCCAGGCTCCAGGGTTTGTAGTGCGCACTTCAGGTGCGCCTCTCAAGCGCTAAAAGCTTGCCCTGAGCGTAGTCGAAGGGCGCTTACTACAAACCTTTTTCAAACATCACCTGAAGGCAATGTCCCAACTCATGTCCTAACATCAGTGTTGTAAACTTGCCCTTTCGGGCAGACTACGGTATAATGTACTTGCTCTTCGTTGCCTGAGCATGGAATAGAGTCGCCCAGTGCTCACATTGCAATCATGAGCGCTGGGCGATCGCTTTTAGAACAGATGGAGGTGACTTTTGAAAAATTTGCGTTGGATTACCTCAGCAGCCTTGCTGATGGCAGCATTGGTGATAGCTGCCTGTGCCAAGCAGGCTACCCCCACTCCTACCCCCGAACCAACCGCAACACCCACTGAGGCGCTGCCGACGGCACAGCCAGTCGGAGGCGTGGATGTGGCTTGGGAACATGTGATTAAACCAGAAGTGCCGGTGGTGGCGCGGGTCAATGGCGTGGAGATCACCAGCGAAGCGTACTTGGCAGAAGTGCGGCAACAGTTATACCAGGTCACGGCGCAGTATGGGATAGACTGGTATGATGAGCGCATGGTAGCTCTGCTCCCTACCTTTCAGAATCAGATACTGCAGGAAATGATCCAGGAGCAACTGGGCAGGCAATTGGCCGCTGCCGAGGGCCTGACTGTGGATGAGGCACTGCATGCTAGTGAACTCGCCAATCTCCAGAACGATGTCCTGCAGAGCGGACAATACGCCTCTTGGGAAGACTTTCTGGCAAAGATGGGATGGACTCAAGCAGACCTGGAGGAACAACTTACCACCTACCTGATCTTTCAGATGCTCCTCAAAGCGCATGGGGGCCCAACGGAGGTTGAACAGGTCCACGCTGCACACATCCTCGTAGAGACCGAGGAAACGGGTAAGGAGGTGCTGGAGAAACTGCAAGCTGGGGCCGACTTTGCTGCCCTAGCGGCAGAATACTCCATTGACACCGGGAGCAAAGACCAGGGCGGTGACCTGGGCTGGTTTCCACGTGGCGTGATGGTTTCCGAGTTCGAGGAGGCTGCTTTTGCCCTGAACCCAGGGGAAACCAGCGAGTTGGTTTCCACCGACTATGGCTATCACATTATCCGTGTCCTGGGCAAAGAGGTGCGGCCGCTTGGCCCAGAACTCCTACCACAAGTTCAAGAACAGAATTTTCAGAAATGGTTCGATGAGCAATTGGAGAAGGCCACTATAGAGACCTTGGTGAACTTTGAATCTGAGCCTTAGCAAATCAACGAAGCCTCCAGGGTCTTGAGTAGCTTCAGTAGGATAGCTGAGCTGCTTTTGCCATGAGAAAGGAGGAACGAGCCAGAGGGTGATTCGATGAAAACAATCCACCGATAGTAAGAGTCGAGCGAGTTGTGTTTTGGGGTATGGCGAGTACATGACACGCTGGAGTGCCAACTGTATACTGATGAAAGGAGTCTTCTCATGCGCACACGGTACATTTGGTTGCTCTTACTCTTCGGCTGTTTTGCCTTCTTCGCGTTACCCTCTGTAGCGCGGGGAGCTTTGCCCCCGATCTGGGTAGCGACCAACCTCCTGGGGCTTGAGCCTGGGGGAGTCAGTGTCAGTAGTCTGCAATTCTTCGGAGGAAGCTGTATGCTGCCACAGATCATGCTGTAGGTGCGCGGCTCTGGCGATTCCAGGCTGGTACATGGACGGAAGTGATGAGCGTAGGCTTTGGGAATGCCGACAACTATGCCATTGACCATCTCCTTGAGTACGGTGGGAAGCTATACGCTGCTACCTGGAACGAACAAACCGGTGGCGAGATCTGGCGCAGTGCAGACGGTAACAACTGGGATTGGGTGGTCACCGGCGGCTTTGGCGATGCCACCAACGCCGCGATTCTCTGCATGCAGGAGTTCAACGGCTACTTGTACGCTGGGACGGGCAAGTTTGCTGGAGGCGCAGACGTCTGGGTTTACCCCACCTACCTGCCTTGGCAAGTGAACCTGCCTTTGGTGCGACGGAACTAGTTGCCAACCCTCCGAGGTCACCCATAACCTCGGAGGGTTGATTGCTAGTGTGGCACAGCGCCTTCCGGCAGCGGCGAGACGTATTTTTTGCCTGCCCGTTTCTTCTCGAACTCCAGGCGCGCAGCGCGAACAAGCTCTGGCTTAGTCAGCAAGTCCATCGCTGCCAGCGCCAGCGTCCTCGCTGCCACCATCATGCCCTTGAAGCCAATGCTTGAACCGGCAAAAGCCGTGTTTTGCCAGCTATGCAGGGGAGTGCCCAGGGCGTGGCAACAAGTGGTGATTTGTGCTGTGGGTGTAATGTGGCTTACATCTCCCACATCCGTGGAGGCAGGCAGTACCCTGCCCTTGTCGTATGGCTCCACGATGACCTCGCACAGTGGGTCACCGACTTGCTCCCTGCTCAGCCCATAGGAGCGCAATGCGTCTTCGATGGCATTAGGGGGCAGGGTAGCTTGCAACTGACGCGCAAATTCCTTTTCCTCAGGAGTGAACTTTGGTGGGCCAGCTTCCTTCAGTTTCTCCAAGAGCAGCTCGCAGAGGGTATCATTAGGCAGCATATCGTAACCACCGGTCAAAAAGTCCACGTCATAGGTGGTGCCGGTCATGAGCGCAGCACCCTTGGCTATGTCTAGCATGCGCGCATAGATCTCTTCCACTTGCTCCCTCATGGGAGCGCGCACGTAATACCACACTTGGGCATACGCAGGGACTACATTGGGCGCCTGGCCACCTTTGGTAATGACACAGTGGACGCGCGCCTTCTCCGGCATATGCTCGCGCATAAAGTTCACGCCAATGTCCATGAGCAGCACCGCATCCAGCGCGCTACGCCCTTCGTGTGGTGCAGCCGCAGCATGTGCCGCCACGCCGTGAAAGTTGACTTTGAAAGAGTTCATCGCCAGAAATGAACTCCACCACACGCTATTGACATAGAAAGGATGCCAAGTCAGCGCGGCGTCCAGATCGTCGAAAGTTCCTGCGCGAGCCATGAAAGGCTTGCCGACCATGGTCTCCTCAGCCGGGCAGCCATAG
>JBMFPM010000074.1:0-7877 GCA_049969135.1 Anaerolineae bacterium | reverse complement strand
GAACAAGCGCTGCGGCGCACGCGTGAGACGGGTCAAGCCCACTTCTGGAGCCGCAGCCGTCAGGAGCTCTGGCACAAGGGCGCCACCTCTGGTAACGTCATGCACGTGCGCGAAATCTGGGTCGACTGTGATGCGGACACGCTCTTGCTGCGTGTTGATCCCTTCGGCCCAGCCTGTCACACTGGCCAGATGAGTTGCTTTCATCGGAAATGGATCGAATGAAAGTTCTACAAACCCTTTTTGCCACCATCCTAGATCGCCAAGTCAATCCGCGTCCCGATTCCTACACCGCTCGCCTGCTCGGTGCTGGCGAGGACGAGATCCTCAAAAAGGTAGGTGAGGAGGCCATGGAGGTGATCCTGGCCGCCAAGGGTCAGGGCGATGAACAACTGCTGGC
This sequence comes from Anaerolineae bacterium, assembly GCA_049969135.1. Taxonomy (GTDB): domain Bacteria; phylum Chloroflexota; class Anaerolineae; order UBA2200; family UBA2200; genus JACIWX01. Next base: position 7,480 of record JBMFPM010000074.1, on the reverse strand, counting down.
TGAAGTAGCCGATCTTCTTTACCACTTGCTAGTGCTCCTGGCCGCTCGTGGCCTGACCCTGGAGCAGGTGGAGGCGGAATTGATACGGAGACGACGCTGATTCAAATCCTTTCATGATGTTTTCCGTGCAAGCATGCGCTCCTTTGACATCTCATATTGTTGCCCGTACAATGGCATTGTCTACGGATTATACCTGTTTGCTGCGAAAGGAGCTATGCCATGCCTATCCAGACCCTTGTGCTGCGCCTGCTGCTGGCGGTTGTGTTGGGTGGAATCATCGGCTGGGAGCGCGAAGCTGTGGACAAACCTGCTGGCTTGCGCACGCTGACCCTGGTGTGCGTGGGCTCCACGTTGTTCATCCTGCTCAGTCTCGACCTCATCCATGTGCAGGGAGAATTGGCGTGGGATCCTCTGCGCATTGTGGCAGCCATCATCCAGGGCATTGGCTTCCTCGGTGCAGGTACTGTGCTCCAGCGGGGAGAGACTGTGAAGGGATTGACCACCGCTGCGGCGCTGTGGGCGGTTACGGCTGTGGGTGTAGCCGTCGGCTTTGGCATGTATACCACAGCGGTACTGGGGACGCTGACCATCCTCCTCGTCCTGCGAGGTCTGCACTACTTAACCCGTCGCCCAGACATGCGGTAGGATACTCTGTCCTTTGTCCCTCTTTGCTACTGCTACTATTTAGCCACAGGTCAGCCTCTCTGTGTGCTCTGCGCTTTGCCTATGGCTGCCATCGTGCCGATAGCGAGCAAGAAGCCCACCGTAGCCACCGCAAAGGGCATGCGCAAGCCCCAAGAAACCGCGACCGCTGCCCCCAATGATGGCCCAATGGCATTGGCGATAGATACCACGGTGGACTGCAGCCCAAACACCGCGCCCTGACGTCCGTCTGGTGCGGCATCTGCCAAAGCTGTGCTCAAGGTCACCAAGATGCCTCCAATGACAAAACCATCCAGTGTGCGCACTAGCAGCAATTGCATGGGATTGTTGGACATGCCTTGCAAAGCGTAGCACACCGCCGCCGTCGCCAGGCAGGTGAGCAAGACACGTCGTGTTCCCAACCGTGGTGCATAGCGTCCAATGGCCACAGAACCAATTGCCGTGGCAGCCATGTTTGCGCTGTTGATAACGCCTACTAACGAGGCTATCTTCTCCTCTGCAGGAGCCAATGCCTGCACAAAGAGGGGCAGCATGGGGTTCACCATGCGGATGGCGGCAGACATGAGTAAGCGCACTCCGAACACCGATAACACGCCCGGTGAACGCAACACCAAGCGCAGCCCCTCCAGGAAGGAATCGTTCTCTTCCTCTTTCAGGCTGGTACGTGCTTCGTGCACCATCAATATTACCAACAAGCCACCTGCCGCCAATGAAACCCCTGTGATCAAGAAGCATGCCCGGTAGCCCCAGAGGTCAGCAGCGAATCCGCCCACTGTCGGGCCGAGTGCTCCTCCCAGGTAGACGCCCATCTGCAGCATGCCCAAGGCAAAGGCACGTTCCACAGGCGGCGTGCTGGCGGATACTAGCGTGAACGAAGCAGCCACTGTGCCCGTTACTGCTCCCTGCAGCACACGCAACACCAACAATTGGTAGACATTGTGCACAAAACCCATCGCGCCGAGGAACAATGCTCCGCCGAACATCGCCCGCGCCAGCATCAGTTTCCGCCCCATGCGATCGGACAGCGAGCCCCAAATGGGCCCCATGATCCCCAGAGCCACTGCATTGGCTGTGTAGAGCAAGCCTGTCCACAGTTCTACTTGTCCAGGGCCCGTAATGCCCAGTTCTTGTACATAATAGGGCAAGAAGGGCATTGCGGCATCAAAACCCATGATGGCCAGCACTTCGGCCAGCCACACTACATAGAGGTTGCGTCGCCAATTCGTTTGCGTTGATTCATCTGTCATGCGTGGATTTCATCCTATGTTATTTGGATAATCAAATATTGTAGGGCAAAATCACATCATCTCCAAAGTGAGCATGGTGTTTCACCACAGAGCACACAGAAATCACAGAGGAACCCCTCCTTGCTCAGGCTGGACCACAGTCCAGCCCCTCAACACGCGGATTGTTGCCTGTGCCAAACAAAAGGGGCGAACACAATGGTTTGCCCCTATGCGCTTTTCGTGGTCAATCTCTTTGCCCTCTGTGATCTCCGTGGTAAATGATCTTCTCTGCGTGTTCTGCGGTGAGATTCTGCCTTGCTCTTGACCGCTTTGCCTGTTTAGAGCAAGAGGCGATATAATTCCTAACAGGAGGTGAACATGGCAAGCAATCGTTGGGTAGAGGAATTCCCCGCAGCCATCACGGTTTGTGATGCCCAAGGCATCATCCTAGAGATGAACGAGCGCGCCGCACAAGCTTTTCACAAGGAGGGCGGTCGCCAACTGATTGGCAGCAACGTGCTCGATTGCCACCCAGAGCCGGCGCGCACAAAGCTCCGACACCTGATGGAGACCCAATCTACCAACGTCTATACGATTGAAAAGGGCAGCGTGCACAAGCTCATCTACCAGGCGCCGTGGTACGAAGGCGGCAAGTACTGTGGCTTTGTGGAGATCGTCTTCGAGATCCCCGCCCAAATGCCCCATTTTATCCGCCAACCTTAAAAAGTCCCATGTTAACTGGAATCCACTTCCTCCTAACCTATACCTGCAACATGGAGTGCGAGCACTGCTTTGTCTACAGCTTTGCCTAGCTCAACTCCACTCCACGCTCATGCAGCAGGTGGCGCAACTGCTCCAGGTCCTCAGTGCGTACCTGCAGGAACCGGCCACTGGGATCGGCCGCAAAGCGCGATAGGAGCGGCGCTAGTTCCTTATCCGAGAGCAATTCCTCAGCCGTTGCAGCATCCTTCACTTCCAAGAGCACCGTCTTCCGCAGCGAGGCTTTGCCGTAGTAACGGCCCCAGGCTTTGATACGCCGCTGCCATTCTCCAGGCAGGGGCCCACGGTGCAGCTTTGCCAGCCGCTCCAGGTACTGTTGCACGTTCATGCCCGAAGCCAGGGCGCGTTTCACAGCCAACTCACTGAGGTAGAAACGGCCTTCCCGTTCTTCCGCCAGTTCGTGCAAGCAAAATTGCAGGAGCAAATCGGGCCCAGCATGAATGGGGCGTAACTCGCCCTGCGGAGTAACTTCCACGCGTCCAACACAGGAGTCAACATTCGTGCTCAACGCGGGCAGCATCTCCCGTTGCAAGAGGAGCTCACGCAAAACCGCCACACGCCCCCTTTTCACCATCGCCACGGTAGGCGTTAGCTTCCGCTCCAGGTGTGTTTTCACCGCTGGGTCATTCCACAGAGAATCCAGCATCTCCGCACTGGCCGTCTGACAAAGCGTCACTGCCCGGTGAAAGACGATGCGCTCGTGTTGCTCACCCCATTCCTGTAGCGTGCGCAGGACATTCTGCGGCAGTGGAGCATGCGATTGCTCCTCGAGAAAGGCAATGATCTGTGGCACAGACAAGCCATACCTCTGTCCCCGGTACACTGTCTCCCGCGATAGCGTGTAGGCAAAGGCACTGCGGTCTGCCTTCACACGATCAGCGAACATCTCCAGCCTGGCCAGGACTGCCTCTGAAACAGGCCCCAGGGCAAAGACCTCGAAATTGGGCTGTACAATCACCTTGGCATCTTCTGCTGAGATTGCTGCCTTGCCCGTCTCAATGCCCAAGGCTTGCGCTCCGCTAGCATTGATGCGGAAAGCCAACAGGCGGTCCCCGTCTATGGAGACGTCTACGATTCCCAGCCAATGCAGTGGCCCACTCAATGCGCCGCCGACAAAAGCGGCTTCGACTTGGGCAAACCAGCGGTTCTGGTCCAACGCACGCTTGGCATCCGCGTAATACATGCCGTTTGCGTACCGCTCTCGTGACTTGAACAACAGCCGTGGGGTAGTGATGGAGAGGCGGCTCAAGAAGCGTTCCGCAGAGATCCAGGTCTCTGCCGGGAGGAGGCGCAGTTGCTCGAGCAAGATTCTCCGTGCCCGTGGCAGGTCAATATCGAAGGCAGCCACACCCACGCTGCTCAGTTCATTCCACTCCAGCAGTTGCTGCCAGGCTTGGATGCAAGCGCCCACGCGTTCGTCCAAGGGCTTTTCCCAGAATTCGGGAATGTGGCCTAGCTCATCAGCGCGCACTTGGTAGTCTTCATCGTGCAGCAAGCCCAGTTCTTGCAGCAGCAGGCGGAGGAAATAGAGGCGAGGGGCATCGCTTTCTTTGGAGGCATTTTCCAGCGCTGGGTCGGGAAAGAGCAATTGCGCATTGAGCTGGCGCAGTGCACGTTTCTGTACCAAGCCCATTTGCGTCAAAGGCAAAGGCTTCGTGCGCACTATGCTCCAGTAAAGGAACAGCTCTCGTTGTGCCATAGCCGTGTTCGTCTCTTCCGGCGGCGCGGGCAAGCTGCCCCGGCCCCATTCCACTTCGGGCAGCACCGGCGGGGGGAGATGTTGACGCACCGGCTGCGGCACAACCAAGCGAGCACCAGGTGAAAGGTCCAGTTTGGCAGCCGGCGGCCATAACAACGATTTATTGCTGCTGAATACCAAGCCATGCAGAGTTAGGTTGGCGATCATTTCCTTGAAAAGTTTGTCCCTGTATTTGGGAAGAGCGCCTTCCGAGAGCTTGGGCTTCCCTGGGGATGGGGGAGGGAGCAAGCCATCCTGTTCCAACTCGGCACGCAGGAGCAATGTATCCACTTCGCCACTGTGCAGCAGCAAGCGGTCTAGGACAGCGCGTTCCTCAGGGCTGAGGGAAGCCAGCGCTTGCGCAATCCGCTCTGGAGTGAAAAATTCTTTGCACATCTTCTCGATGAGCTGGCTCTTGCGCAGCTTCCGCCCCTGGACATCATACGTGTCCAACCCGTTGAACTCGGCGATGTGCAACAGCACTTCGTATTGATAGCCGTTTAACAGCTCAGGAAGCGCATCCTCCACAGGTGTTTCCTCATTTCACCTCTTTGGGTGTGTACCCCTTGTCCATCAATGCTTGCAGCAATGCATCCACCGCTTTATCCTCTACAAGCACCAGGCGTGGCGACAACCTAGCCACAATGTGTTGGCGTAACGGAGTGCTGGCTTCTAACTCCTGCAGGGCGATGTCATCGCTCACTTCCAGCAGGGCGAAACCCTCGTACAGGCGCACCTGGCCATACCGAGTCCACCATTGCGTGAGCGTCTCACGCAGAGAGGGAGGCATGGGCACAGGCATGGCTTTCTCCCAGCTAGCCAACAGGTCATCCAGCGACTCACCACGCTCGAAGGTAGCGTAGGCGGTGCGCAAGTCCAGATGGTACACGAAATGGTCCGGCGTTGCCTCTTCCAAGCGGGCGATGCGTCCCAATAAGGCATGTGCCAGAGGCGGCACGGCGCCAGGGGTCACCATGATCTTGTGCTGCGCTTCGTCCATGGTTACCGCTTCGCCCCGTGGCGCTTCTTCGAGGGTAGGGATAGCCCGATCCCACATGCGGTCAGCCAGTCCATTCAGCCGTACTGCCACAAGCTTGCTATCTTCCAATCCCAGTTCTACGAATCCCAGCCAGAACAGGGGGCCGGTTAACAGAGCACGCAGAAAACCACCTTGGGCAGCTTGCCAATCCTGGTCCTTTTCCCCGTTTAGCGGCAATCCATTGCTGCGCCAAGCCAGCCCCCACAGAGTAACGGGCCAGAGTGGGAAATACATATAGGAGTCGGGGAAAGTGGAGATATGCCGCCACGATAAACGCAAAGATGCCTCTATGTCCGCGAGTGCACACCAGCCTTCCTCGCCCGCAGTGGCTAAGAAGCGCAGCAATGTATTGCGCAGGCGGGTTAACTGGAAACGGAAGTGGTCATAGGTGAAGAGGAAAACGGGCCTACGCCACACTATGAAGCGCCGGTCTGTGCGCAACAGCATATCCAGTTCGCTCCAATCCTGCGTGCCCAGATATGCTTGCACGACCGCCGCATATTGCTTTGCCTTGGGCAGGGTCAGGAAGCGACTCATCCAGTTCCGACGTGGGAGCAAGTACCCCTTTTCTGCACTGGCCAATTCTAGCTCGCACAGCAAGCGGCACAAGAATTCGACTTCCTCGATGTTGCCACCTGTCAGAGAAGACAACTCGGTCAGAGCAGACTCCTCTAGCAAGTAGTTGGGCGTAGCGACAGGGAGCATTTCACGGGGCGAGGCCAGCCGTTCTGGGCTCCGTTTGCTCCATTTCTCCTCTTCTGCCGGGTTGTATTCCCAATCCTGGATAGTTGTTGTACGCCGTTTCTTCACGGGTTGCTCTTGGCGGGGATATAGGGCAGGAGGTTGTTCCTCAATGCGTTTCCACAGAGCAAACAAGAGGTCCAGAATCTCATCCCGTTTCCGCGCTTGCGTTTGCCATGCCGGTGACTGGGGCAACTGTGGACACCAACCAGGCAGCGGAGGCACATGCCGCTGTATCTGCCAGGGAAAGAGATAGCGTAGTACCCCATCGGGTGAGTCATGCCAGCGGATCAGCAGCCCCCAGTGGGCTAGGTCGGTCAGCAGTCCTGCGGCTTCCACGGGTTTCAGTTCATGACCTGTCCTGCCACGCATGGCTGTGATGATCTGTGCCAAAATCGTTGGGTTGGCGCCGTCGCCCATGTCTGCTACGAAGGCGGCGCGCAAGGCTTCGCGCAAGGGATCTGACAGGGAGGTTACGGCACGGGCAATTTCGGTAGGGTCAGTAAGCAATGGAAGCAACGCTGTGCAGTAGTCTGCCTTGTTATTGCCCTTGATCCGCCAGCCACGTTGGCGTGCGATCTCGCGCAACTCGTTGAGCTTGAGATCCTCCAGCAGGGAGCGCAAACTCGATACGCCCGCTTGTTTTGCAGCGGTGTTCGCCTTGGTCTCCGAACCCTCATGCCACCAGGGCGCCTTGCTCAAGGGTGAAGCCTCTTTTGGAGGAGTTTCGATTTTCGACGCCACCGTGGGTTCAGCAGTTTCTTCCTCTTTCAGCACCCGGAAAGAATCCCGTTCATGGATCCATTGCAGCAAGACTGCGCCCGCGTGTTTGCATACATCTGTTTCGGCAAAGGGACAGGTGCAGGAAGCCCAAATAGAGCCCTTATCCACTTTGATGCGCACGTGATACAATTCCCTGCCCTGTACTTCTGCCTCCAGCCTGGCACCGATGCGGCGTGGGTTCCGCACACGCCTCCGGAGATAGTAGTCATAGGCACGTGTATAGATGGTAGGAAGGAGCATATTGGCGACATCGCCTTCATCTAACGCATATAGGATATCCAAATCGCGACTCAACCCTTCCTCCTAACCCCCAACCCCTAACCCTTAACCCATAACTCCTAATTCCCAACTCTTCTCCTCAAAGGCAAGGGGGAACTCTCTCCATACCTCAATGTCCTGGTCCTGCCGCCAAGGCTTTGGGCCGGGCTGGACGAGCTTGCAGGGCAAGCGTCGCTGGTTGCCATTGCGGCACCTCGTCCTCATAGATAATGTCATAGCGGTAGCCTTGCT
>JBMFPM010000073.1:5145-7934 GCA_049969135.1 Anaerolineae bacterium | reverse complement strand
CGTGGTTTTTGTGCTCTAGTTCTCTTTGCCTCAGCACGTTGTTGGTCATATGCAGCTCTCTTAGCGGGGTCGCGCAGCGTCTCATACGCAATATTGATCTTTTTCATGCGCTCTGCTGCTTCCGCAGATTTGTTTACGTCAGGGTGGTATTTCTGCGCAAGTCGCCGATACGCTGCCTCGATGACTTCCTGATCCGCGTCTGGGTCTACTTGGAGAATGCGATAGTAATTCGCTATTCTGGCCACTTGTTCACTCCTGTTAATGCCTCATCCCTTATAGTTAAGCACCACTACTTGTGTTTCTGATGGCAAGCTGCTTTTGTCAACTTCCAGAGTATCTAAGGGACTGGGTTCAGGAAGCCCCATCTCGTTGAGAAACTTGCTCACCGGTTCCAACTTTGCTTTGGTGACCTTGGTCTTGTAATGCATCGGGATCACAATCTTTGGTTCCAGTAAACCAATCATTTCAGCAGCCTGGCTGGCACCGATGGTTGTCACTCCGCCCACCGGAATCAGCAAGATATCTACGTCACTGAGCGCCTGTAGTTGAGCCTGTGAAGGGATATGGTCCAAAACACCCAGGTGACACACAGTAAGGCCATCAAAATCAAACAGGTAGACCGTATTTTTCAAACGTTCGGGCCCTTTGCTCTTCTTTAGGTCAGTAGCGATGCCGGTAATAAATACGCCTTTGACCTCATATTCTCCTGGCCCATTGATTACCTTAGCATCCCCTTGAATGAGGGCACAGTTGCTATAATCGGGGTGGCTGTGGCTAATAGTAACCAAATCAGCGCGCAGTCGCGGGATAGCATAGCCAACTTCTTTACTGCATGGGTCCGTAACGACACTGGCGCTGCGTGTCTTTAGCCTGAAGCAGGACTGGCCATACCAGGTAATTTCCATTGGTAGCCTCCATGGGCTAGTAATACGAGTTGTTGAAAATACTACACGAAAGAGTTCTTGACAACTTGTACCATTCTATTCTGCTTTTACGGCGTTGATTGCTGCTGGGATAGTCTTTTAGGAAACAGGCAGCTTCTCTTTAATCCCGCGGGCTGCAGCGAGCAATTTCTCGTCCGCGTCAAAAATGGCGACGTTTTGCATATCTGCCTCAATCGCTTTCTCACTGAAGGGCAAAAAGCCTAATACTTCGTCGCCAGGCAGGTGTTCCAGGATGAACTTTTGGTCTTGTTCGTTGCGTATCTTGTTGCCCACTACATAGACTTTATGGATGCCAATGTCAGCAGCCAGTTGCCTGACTGCTTGGGCGGTTTGCAAGCTGCGTTGACCAGGCTCGACTACGACAATAAAGGCATCCACAGCACTGGCTGTGCCTCGCCCAAGGTGCTCCAGTCCAGCTTCCATGTCCAAGATAACCACTTCGGAGCGTCCAACAAACAGATGACGCACGAGATTCTTGAGCAAAGCACTCTCTGGGCAGATACAGCCGGCACCACCTCGCTGTACTGTGCCCAGCACCAGCAGCTTGATCCCTCGGTGAGTGGCGGAAAAGCGATCTGGGATGTCATCTACCCTGGGATTCAGGGAGAAAAAGCCACCAATCTGTCCGGGCCGCGCGCCGGTGCGCTCTTCAATCAGGTCTCCCATCTGAGCAATGGGGGTAATTTGCTGGGCAACCTCCTTGGGCATGCCAAGGGCAGAAGCCAGGTTTGCATCGGGATCCGCGTCGATCACCAGTACCTTGTTGCCTTCGCTGGCATAGATGTAGGCCAGCAATGCAGCTAACGTAGTCTTGCCTACTCCTCCCTTGCCGGTAATAGCAAGCTTCGGCATATTGCTTTCTCCTTATTCCATCGGGATAAGATACTGTATCTTGGCCCGAGCTCTCTGCTCTGCCAGCCACTGAAGAAACTGTTTTTGCTGCCAGGTAGGTAACATCTCATCCGAGACTTTTCTAGCAGGGTCTTTTTCCACTACTTCGATAATGTGATAGCCAAAGCTTGTCTTCACGATGCCGCTGGTTTGCCCGGGACTCAGGCCAAAAGCGACTGCCTCAATTTCTGGGGGCATGACACCGCGCGGGAAAAAGCCCAAATCTCCGCCGTTGTCTTTAGTGCTTCTGTCCTGCGAATATTGCTTGGCGAGAGCGGTAAAGCTCTCACCGGCGCGCAATTTGAGGAATACCTCCATCGCTTCTTCTTCGCTGAGCAGCAAAATATGCCGGGCGTGCACTTGTTCCACAATGGGTGACTGAGCGTTGATCACATGCTCCTGAAAAGTAGCGCTGAGCAATTGTTGCTTTAGCTGGGCTTTGAAGCTATCGCGGGTCATCCCGTTGGCTTGGAGCCATACTTCAAACTTTGCCGTATCATCACCAATCAGACGCGCCATTTCCGCTTCTACCTGTTCCTCAGAGATCGCAATGCCTTCGCGCGCTGCCGCTTGTTCAATCAAGACTTGATCAATCAATGCGTCCAGTATTTGGCGGCGAAGCTGGGTCAGCAAGGCGGCCTTTTCCTCCTCAGTTTGTGGCTCAGAGCTTTGTTGGCTTAGGGTATTGAGCGCCATGGCAACCTGAGCCTCATATTCCTGCAGGGGAATGGGCTGGCCGTTAACGATGGCTGCTGCGGCAATGATCTGGGCGGGGGTATTCGTGAGTTGCGCTGATGGCACAGTAGGAGTGTAGGGAACAAGCGTGGCTGTCTGACCCGGAACAGGGGTTGCCGTGGTCACGGGCGTGCGGATAGGTGTGTAGGAAGGGCCGGCGGGTGCTACTGATGTAGGGGTTGCGCTTTTAGCACAGGCAGCCAACAGGATACCTAACAG
>JBMFPM010000073.1:0-5135 GCA_049969135.1 Anaerolineae bacterium | reverse complement strand
ACAGCAGCATAGCAATATAGGCACGATATTTCAGAGCAATGTCTGTCATCCTCTTTCCTCGTTGTTCATAAAAGGTATTTTCCTATGGAATATTGCTCAAACGGTTGCTATTATACCCGGAAATAGCAAACGCGCAAGCTGATGAACTTGGCAAAAAGGTGTGTATGCAAATTTGACTTTTTGAGACATTTTGCTATTATATTACGCGCAATTAGCACTCGAGCTATGTGAGTGCTAATTTTGACAATCAAAAACTGTACAAGGAGGTTGCAGAGATGGCTGAGAACGTCAAGGATATCAGACCTTTAGCTGATCGCGTGCTTGTAGAGCCCATCGAGAAAGAAGAAACCACTCCAAGTGGCATTGTCCTGCCTGAAACGGCAAAGGAAAAGCCACAGGAGGGGGTCGTCCTGGCCGTTGGCCCTGGTCGTTTGCTCGATAACGGCGAGCGAGCACCCATGGAAGTGAAGGTCAACGACAGGGTGATCTATGCCAAATACGCTGGCACCGAGATCAAGAGAAACGATAAGAAATACCTCATTCTGAGCGAGAAGGACATTCTCGCTGTGCTCAAGTAACCTTGCATCATCTACATTCTAAGTCGAAGGAGGGGTAAGAATGGCAAAGCAGTTAGTATTCGGTGAAGAAGCCCGGCGGCGTCTCAAAGCCGGCATGGACATGCTAGCCAATGCGGTAGTGACCACTTTGGGGCCCAAGGGTCGCAATGTCGCATTGGATAAGAAATTTGGCGCACCTACGATTACCCATGACGGGGTAACCGTAGCCAAAGAAATTGAGCTGAAGGATCCGTATGAGAATATGGGGGCCCAGTTGCTCAAAGAAGCAGCCACCAAGACCAACGACGTGGCAGGCGATGGTACCACAACGGCCACCCTTTTGGCGCACATGATTGTTACTGAGGGTTTGAAGAACGTTACGGCCGGCGCGAACCCGATGCTGATCAAGCGCGGGATCGAGAAAGCCACAGAGGCTGTTGTCGAGGCGTTGAAAGGGATGGCCAGGGAAGTGAAGGACAAGAGCGACATCGCCCATGTTGCTTCCATTTCAGCTGCGGATAGGGAGATCGGCGAGCTCATCGCTGAGGTGATGGACAAGGTCGGCAAGGACGGTGTTATTACCGTCGAGGAGTCGAAGGGGCTTGCCTTCGAGACCGAGTATGTCGAGGGCATGCAACTCGACCGCGGCTACATCTCGCCCTACTTTGTCACGAACCCAGAGCGTATGGAAGCGGAGCTCGAGGAGCCCTACATTCTGATCACAGACAAGAAGATCTCCGCCGTAACCGACATCGTGCCCATTTTGGAAAAACTGGTACAGATTGGCAAGCGCGAGCTGTTGGTGATTGCGGAGGACGTCGAAGGCGAGGCCCTTGCTACCCTGGTGCTGAACAAGCTCCGTGGCATGCTAAACTGCATCGCGGTCAAAGCCCCTGGCTTTGGTGATCGCCGCAAGGAAATGCTGCGCGACATCGCTATTCTGACCGGCGGGCAGGTGATCACGGAAGAGATGGGCCGCAAGCTGGAGACGGCGACGATCAATGATCTAGGCCGGGCGCGCAAGGTTGTTGCTACCAAAGATGAGACTACCATTATCGAGGGCAAAGGCTCAGAGAAGGACATCAAAGCGCGCATCGAGCAGATCAAGGCTCAGATTGAGATCACAACCTCTGACTATGACCGCGAGAAACTGCAGGAGCGCCTGGCTAAGCTGGCTGGCGGTGTGGCGGTCATCCGCGTCGGTGCTGGCACTGAAGTAGAGCTCAAGGAGAAGAAGCACCGTGTAGAGGATGCCCTCTCAGCCACCAGGGCCGCGGTGGAGGAAGGCACTGTACCAGGTGGCGGCGTAGCCCTGATCAATGCCATGCCGGCGCTGGACAAGGTCAAGATGGAACTGCCTGATGAGAATACCGGCGTGTCCATCGTGCGCATGGCTCTGGAAGCTCCCATGCGCATGATCGCGGAGAACGCGGGCAAGGATGGTGCCGTAATCGTCGAGGAAGTCCGCCGTCAGCAGAAGATGAAGAACAATCCGAACATCGGCTACGATGTGATTGCTGATGAGTTTGGCGACATGTATGAGAAAGGCATCATTGACCCGCTGAAGGTGACGCGCTCGGCAGTTCAGAACGCCGCTTCCATCGCAGCGATGATCCTCACCACCGAGGCGCTGGTTACCGACATCCCGGAGAAGAAGGAACCCGCTGCGCCTCCAATGCCTGAATACTAGAGATAGACACCCAAAGAGCCCCTCGCAAGAGGGGCTCTTTTTATGCCTTTGGACGTCATAGGAGCAAGTAACCTGTATTGGCAGGAGTGTTCGTTATGTCTTGTCCGGGCTATGGATAGAGCTAGTTCCGTTGCTTTGGGATGCGCTGGCCTGTGTTTGTCCCAGGGTTCTTGCTACATCTTGCATACCGACTTCGATGTAAGGATATGTTAGCCAGATACAGGCGATTCCAAAGAGAGCGCCACTGATCACACGGCTATAAGGGGTGCTCTCCCATAGCATGAACAGTTGACCCAAGCCATCTATGACCATAGGGACGCATAATAAGATAAAAATTGGAATGGGCAGTGGCCGCAATCGGTGGCGGAGCGGGATAAACGCCAAGCTAGCTGCGAATAGAGCCAGGTATGTGGCAATGTCCCGTTGGCAAACGGCTATCTTGTAGCCTATGGCGGGATTGCCTATGTAGCGCAGGGGCACATCAGGGCCGATCAAGAGTTGCAGTTCGTGGAGTGTATAAGTAGTTTGTGGCCCAAAGAGGAAGAACGACCGTTCAGGTAGTTGGTGACAGAATGGTGAGTAGAAGGTATAGATAAGCCGCGCTGCTGAGGCATGGCCAGTTGCCATCAGCACGGGTGCTAGGATGGGCAGAAGGGCTTCTATGGCCAAAGCTGCACTAATGAGAAACGGCCAGTATCTAGCCACTATGGCCACGATACGAGTGAGGAGCGCGGCAATCCGCAGTGCCCAGTCCTCAATCTTCGTCTTGGACGTGCATTCTGCCGTAGGCAATATTGTTCTGTTCGTTTTATTCATCTCTGTCGGTTTTCTGTTCCCAAATCCGGCGCAGAGCCTCGAGTTCTTGTTCTAGGTTCCGCAATCGTTGGGCAAGGATGTACACATAGGTCAGAATGACAATCCAAATGAAAGTATAGGCAGCAAAGAGATATCCGAGATTCTCCATTATTCGGCTCCTCAACGGACATAAGTGCGTATAGTGGACAACAGCTTGAGGTTGTTCAACTCATCTTCTAGAAATGCAAGGCGCACACGGAAAAGCAATAGGCAGAGGTAAAGAAGGGTAAAACTAAGCAGTGATGAAAGCAAAGTTAAGAGCATGCTCGATTCGATAGCTGCTCCTGCTGTGGTGAAAAGGACAGGATGAATAGTGCGCCACAAGCGAATAGCCAGGAAGACCACAGGGACATTGACAAAGCCCACGATGCTCAAAATGGCGCTGAAACGGGCCTTGCGCTCCTTGTCTTCAACCATCTGACGCAACAGCAGTGAGGCGACATAATACAACCACATGACCAGGGTAGTCGTCAGGCGCGGATCCCAAGTCCACCAGGTGTTCCAGACAGGACGGGCCCAAATGGATCCCGTGACAAGGACGATGGCGCTAAAAAGGACGCCGATTTCTAGCGATGCGGTTTCTACTGCATCCCAATGTGTTTCGCGCCGCAGTAGATACATGATACCGCCTAGAAAAGCGATAAAGAAGGCTAGAAAACCGACCCAAGCAGAAGGCACATGGAAGTAAAAGATGCGCTGGACAACGCCCATCACGCGCTCCGAGGGTGCGTAGAGGAAGATCACATAAAGGCTGATCGTGATGGAGAGAGCAGTCATCATAGTGACAAGCTGCAGTGGATACCTTCGGACCTTGCCCATTTGTTTACTCCTCAAGCACATATTCAAAGCTCAGCAACGCAATGACAATGAAAATAACGTCAAAGGCTAACAGCAAACGCAACCAGATGTATATTTCAGATATGGGCTGCCCATCCAAAATTTGTGCCGTGGATTTGGTCGCAGCGATGAAAACGGGCACGGCAATGGGAAAAAGGAGGATGGGCAGCATGACTTCTCTAGCGCGAATGTTAACGGCCATAGCAGCGAATAGCGTGCCAGCCGCAGCAAAGCCGATAGTGCCCAGTAAGAGAATCAGCCATAGTGCGATGTTGAGCATGGACACGTCGAACAATGCGGCAAAGACGGGCAAAATGAGCGCTTCTGCTAACAGCATGAAGAGGATGTTTGCCAGCAATTTGCCCACGTAGATCACACTGCGATCCATAGGCGTGAGCATTAGCCCATCAATGCATCCCTCTTCTCGCTCCAGGAGAAACGAACGGTTGAACGCAAGAACCCCTGCAAAAGTAAGGGCGACCCATAGCACTCCTGGTGCGATTTGGCGTACATTATCCACACGCAGTTCAAATGCAAAGTTGAAGATGACGATAACCATTAAGGCAAAGGCAGATAGACTACTCAATGTCTCTTTGCTACGTAGCTCAGTCACTATGTCCTTCCTGAGAATGGCGGTGATCCCGCGCCAGCGATTCATTTGCACCCTCCTGCGTACTGGCGATAGACATCCCGGATGTCTCTTTCGGATAGAGTGCTAGTCTCAGCCTGATAGACCATGCACCCGTTCAGGAGGACAAGCACGGCATTGGAGACTCCTGTTGCCCAAGTCAGATCGTGGGTTGTCATCAGGATAGTGCCTCCAGAGGACTGCCATTCGTATAGTAAGGTAGTTACAAGTTCTGCGGCATGTTGATCCAGTCCGGCATATGGCTCGTCCAATAGAAGGATCGTTGGGTTATGCAGGATAGCGCGGGCAATTGCCAGGCGTTGCTGCATGCCACGCGAGAGAGTACGCACAATGTCGTGTTGTCGTTCCAGTAGCTCCACTCTCGTGAGGAGTTGCTGGATGCGCGGTTCGAGATCCGTTATTCCGTACATGCGGCCGAAGAAACGTAGGTTCTCGAGCACTGACAAGTCCTTGTATAACAACGGTTGATGTGTAACATAGCCTGTGTGACGACGGATTTCTGCTCCCCATTCTTGTACGTCAAGACCTTGCACACGTACATGGCCAC
>JBMFPM010000072.1:0-7993 GCA_049969135.1 Anaerolineae bacterium | reverse complement strand
GATTGGTGATTGGCATCGTGCTTGGCTTGATTGCCTTCTTCAACCCGGCTGCTCTTAAGGACTCCATTGTCAAGACGTTGCAAACAGGCATCAACCTAAGCGCAGTTATGCTCTTGCTGCCGCGCATGGTAGGCATCCTGATGGAAGGTCTACTGCCCCTGTCCGATGCGGCCCGTGAGTTTATGCAGAAGCGCTACGCTGGCCGTGAGATCTATGTTGGGCTTGACTCGGCTATTCTCATTGGCCACCCGGCAGCCATTGCCGCTTCCTTGGTGCTGGTGCCTATCACCATCCTGCTAGCGGTTATCTTGCCGGGTAACAAAGTGCTGCCTTTCGCCGACTTGGCGGTTATCCCTTTCCTGGTATGCATGACTGCCCCTATCACGCGCGGTAACGTCGTGCGCATCATTATCATCGGTGCCATTGTGATCGCCATTGGCTTCTATATTGGTACAGCAGGCGCCGATCTCTTTACTAGGGCAGCGATTGATGCCAAGTTCTCCATGCCCGCAGGCGCCACCCAGATTTCGAGCATTTGCGATGGGTTCAACTTCTTGACCTTCGTGCTCATGGCTGCTGCACGTGCTTTGAGCTTCATCGGTGTGCTGGTCATTTTGGCTATCCTGATCGCGGTAATGGTCCTTTATCGCCGCAACTCCAAGGCCTGGGAGGTTGCCGCAGGAGGACCAAGCGAATAGTTCAATATCCCTCTGCTATAGCGAGAAGGACAACCGGCTGCAAGCAAGGGGGTGGGAAACATCGCCCACCCCCTTACCTATGCAAGAGAAGGTTACTATTATGCTCGAAGTGATGATCAAAAGTATGCTCGGAAAAACAGGGGGGGCTGTCTTGGATTGGTTGAGAGGACACCCCGGAATCACAACACCGATATTCGCGCTGTTCGTGATCGTATATTTGCTGGGTCGGTGGCAATTACACCGTATTGAGCAACGCACGGCTCAGCTTGTCCTAGAGATGAGCCGTGAATGGCTGGCCAAGAAACCCAACATTACTGCTGCAGGCCTTTATAAACGCATCTATCCGCGCTGGAGTCAATCGGTACCACATTGGGGAATATTCATACCACATCGCCTAGAACTGTGGCCAGTACGAGTGCAACCTGAAACGGTGCAACGCAAATTGTCTTTTTCTCCACAGTGGATCGCTGCTTTGCTGGCCAAGCATGGTATACAATTAAGAGAGACAACAGTGGAGAGAGTCCAGGATGAGCAATGATAACGCACAGTGGTTTTATGAGGATTTGATTCTCACCCCTATGAACGCAGAATCCGCTGTGGACGCCATTACTCAACTGGGCACGCTGTTAGAAAAAGGCGGGTTTGTAAAGGAATCATTCGTTCCCGCCGTTATCAAGCGTGAGCAAGAATTCGCCACTGGCTTACCCACTGCGGAAGTTGGGGTAGCTATTCCGCATACAGATATTGAACATGTGCTAAAGCAAGCGATCGCCATAGGCGTGCTCAAAAACCCGGTCGAGTTTGGTGAAATGGGCAATCCAGGCAGTACAGTCCCGGTACAAATTGTCTGTCTGCTCGCGGTTGCCAAATCTGAGATTCTGGTTAAAATATTACAATCATTAGTTGAGATGTTCCAGACGCCAGGCTTACTGAAACAGATTGTCCAGGCCAAGAACTCGTCAGAGATTATCAAAATTTTCCAACAATATTGTCAGGTCGAATAGGAGGTGGAAATCCATGCCAACTGAAAAGCGTGTACTGGTTGCTTGCGGAACAGCTATTGCTACTGCCACAGTAGTAGCTGAGAAGGTGAAGGAGATTGCCAAAGAAGCCGGCATCCCGGTGAGTGTCACTCAGTGCAAAGCGGCCGAGGCTAGAGGCCGAGCGATGGTTTTCAAGCCACACTTGATCGTCGCCACGACGACAGTACCCAAGGATTTAGGTGTGCCCGTGATTAATGGTGTGCCTTTCCTTTCTGGCATTGGGATAGATGCGGTCAAGGCCCAAATCCTCGAAGTGTTGCGCAAGGAAGATTAGCCATCCAATCTAATAATCACAGGCTTCCAGCTACTGGCTCTCAAGGCCAGTAGCTGGGCCCATTCTTGCCACATAAGCCCCTTTGATAACTCCGTGGGCGATTCTGGACGTTTTTGAAGCAGAGTTGCGGCCCGAGAGAGGCAAATATCATCCATGAGGTGCGTACTATTTCACAATGCCCCTTGCGTTTGTTCAATTCAAATACAGCGCTACAGTGCACTCACGGATAGGATCATGTCATCTTCACCACAATGTCGCTGAGCACATTTGCTGCTTCATCCCCACGATCAGCCGCATTGCTCAAATGACGGTAAATCTCGCGCAGCTTGAGCATATTCACCACATGCTCGATGTCCTGAGGGTGGGCAAATAGAGCAGCAATCGCCTCGCGATAGACTCGTTCCACCCGGTTTTCCAGCGCTTTGGCCCGTACCGCATGATCATTCGCTACATTGGGATGATCCATGAGCCGTTGTACACCTAACAAGATTTCCTGTGCCGCCTCGCTCAGCAGCGATGCCATCCGTTGCAGAAAAACATCCGGCTGGATTTGGAGCAACTCCATTTCTTCAACGGTCGTATTAGCATAGTCCAGTACATCGTCAATATCCCGCGAGAGAGTGAAAATATCCTCTCGATCAAGAGGCGTGACGAAAGTACGGTTCAATTCATCAATCAAGATACGCCGTACCTCATCCGCTTCCTTTTCGAGCCGCGCAACTTGAGCGGCACTCTCAAGATTACGCTCCTGCATGTATTTCTCCAGAGCTTGCATGCCCTGCACCGTAAACTGGGCTTGCTCCATCAACAAACGGATGAAGCGATCTTGTTTTGGTCGGAAGAAATTTGAAAGCCAACTCATATTTGCAATCCCTTGCCTCATTTAGCATACGCTGATAGCCAGGCGGATCAAGGCCGCTATGACAGCAGTTGCCGGAATCGTCAACAGCCAGGCTCTCAGGATCTGTCCTGCCAAACCCCATCGAACCTTGCTCATGCGCTCCGCTGAACCTGCACCGATAATCGCTGCAGCAACAACCTGTGTAGTGCTCATAGGCCCACCAAATAACACTCCGCCCATGATCACTAGAGCAGCAGCAACCTGTGCCGTAAAGCTATGCACAGGCTGCATTTTGTAGAGACCTACACCTAGCGTGCGGATGAGACGCCAGCTACCTAACCACGCTCCAATTGTCATAACACCAGCACTTGCAGCTACCACCCACAATGGCACATGGAACGATGGAATGGCTCTGCCAGCTAGCAGTGCCATAGTGATGATGCCCATTGTTTTCTGCGCATCATTCGCCCCATGCCCTAGGGATAACCCGAGCACGGTCAATACCTGAGCGCGCTTGAACCACCAGTTGATTCTTGGCGAAGCCCCCCGTGCTAGAAAGAATACCAGCCTCATCACCACATAGCTCACAGCTAGACCAAGCAAGGGGGCAAAAAATAGTGCCCCCAGCACCTTCAGCAAGCCATTGGGCTGCACTGCCTGCCAACCAGAGTCCATAGCCACGCTACCCACAATCCCCCCAATCAGCGCATGGGAAGAGCTAGATGGTATGCCTAACCACCAAGTAAGGAGGTTCCAGAAAATGGCTGCCATCAGGGCTGCCTGGATAACGGGTAGTGTAACTGCCGGTTCCTTCACCACCTCGTGGCCTATCGTAGTAGCCACTGCCACTCCAAAAAGAAAGGGGGCTACCAGGTGAGCAAGCGACGTTAGCAACAGAGCTTGGCGGGGAGGCATGGCGCGTGAGGAAATCACGGTAGCGACCATACTGGAGCTATCCTGAAAACCATTGAGGAAACCAAACCCCAGCGCTAATATGATGACAGGGATAACAGCGCCGGAAAGACCAAAGACAACCACACGATCTCCTTTGAACAAAGCTCACAAAATATATTTGTGTAAGAGTTCTTGGCGATACCATCCGTACCAAGACCACCGCAGAACAAAGTATAACTGCTTGTAGATAGCTGTGCAATTATTCTACGTTTATACTGTAGAGCAATCGGTTTGTCAAATGGCAGGGAAAATTCGACCTTGCCTACGTTCAGAGTTCCTCCTTAAGTAAGCATAAGGCATGACAAGGAATCTATCCCTAGTTACCCAACACACGGAATCTTACAGCCGCACGAGGGACACTGCTTCGATGGCGTCAAGAGGTTGCGGCGCATACGGTATCCTGAGCGTTCGATCAGGAGTTGGCCACAAGATGGGCAATATGTGTTCTCGGCAGGATGGCCAGGCACATTACCGAGGTAAACATACGTCAGCCCTGCCTGGCGTGCGAGACGATAGGCATGCTCTAACGTCGGGATGGGCGTAGGCGGGGCATGCATTTGGTAAGCCGGAAAGTAGCGGGTGAAATGCAATGGCGTCTCAGGACCAACAGCTTGCAGATGGCTTTGAATGACATAGCGCAATGCCCGTTCAGAATCATTCACGTCGGTAACCACCAAGTTCACGATTTCTACGTGCAGCCCTATCTCTTTAGCCGCAGCAGCCGTTTCCCATACCTTCTCGCCGTCGGGAGCAGCACAATACTCGCGGTATACCTCTGCATCCCCCTTCACATCAATCTTGATGGCATCCAGCCCTGCCTTGTGCAGTTCGCGCAGAGTGCCGATGGTCATATAGCCATTGGACACATAGCAAGTATACAGGCCCGCGGCCTTCGCTAGGGAAAAGGTGGCTAGATTGTATTCATGCAACAACGTTGGTTCCGTGAAACTGCAACACAAACCCCGGTCGCCAAGGTGCAAAGCCATGTCCACCAGGTCTTGGGGAGATACGTATTCTGCCTGCACACTGAGGGGGTCCGTGCGGCTTAGATGCCAGTTCTGGCACCAGCGACAGCGCAGGTTGCAGGAATAACAGCAATACGTGAGTGCGGTGGAGCCAGGATAGAAATGAAAGAAGGGCTTGATTTCAATTGGCCGACTTTCCAAGGCAGCCAACCGTCCATAGACTACGCTCTCCAGTTGTCCATGCGCATTGCGCCGTGTGCGGCAGAAACCAACCTCACCGTCTTTGATGAGACAACCGCGACGGCAAAGCGTACACTGTAATGCGCTCTTCCCCCCTACATCCATTTTCTTCTCCCCCTGTCCCCTCCGGTCGCACAGCCCCCATTGTGTTGCCATTCCATAACGACCATGATATAATGTCAACGCACCGCTGTATCCTGTGCAACGAGGAGAAACCATGAGTGCGCCGGACAAACAGGTCATTCGCCAGAAGATCTTGGGCGTCTTATTACGCAATGCACGTCTTATGGCTGGCAGAAGCCAGGCAGAACTCGCCTCTGCCTTGCGCGTGTCCAGGCATCGTTACGCCTCGTATGAGCAGGGACGGCAGGATCCCACGCTTCCAGAGTTGGAGCTTATCGCGGAATTATGCGACACGCCGCTCGGCTATTTCTTCGATGATGAGAGCACGGTAGAAGATGAAGATATTGAGAAGCTTCACCAGGCTCTGCCTCGCATTCAACGCAAAATCACGGGCGCATTGCTACGCCAGGCGAGGCTAAAGGCGGGTAAGACGCAAGAAGATTGTGCCAAAGAGCTGGGTATCCCAGCCCGGCGTATCTCGCAGTATGAGTATGGCGAACGCGATATCCCTGCCTCGGAACTCCAGACGTTAGCTCTCTACCTGGGCGTTGATCCAGATTATTTCACTATCTGACCTGGCCCACACAAACCTCAAAAGAGAAACAGCCACTGATTAACACTAGTGGCTGTTTCCCTTCCTCGGTCAAAGGATCAAGCTTCCTCTTTTTCCCTCTTGGCTTGTTCAATAATCCCCTGCGCAATATGGGCAGGGACTTGATCATAGCGCTCGAATTCCATGCTGAAGTATCCTCGTCCCTGCGTCATTGAGCGCAAATCGGCAGCGTACCGCTGCATTTCAGCCAGTGGAACCTCAGCCCTGATAATGCTATTCCCCTTTTGCTGCTCCATACCCAGAACGCGCGCGCGTTTCGTGTTCAGGTCACCCAAAACATCGCCCATGAATTGCTCAGGGACAATGATCGTCACCTTCATAATGGGTTCAAGGAGGATGGGGTTAGCCTCCTCCATGCCCTTCTTGAAAGCCAAATGTGCAGCGAGTTTGAAGGCAATTTCAGAGGAATCCACAGGGTGCGACGAGCCATCATACAATGCGGCTCGGAAATCCGTAACCGGATAACCAGCCAGCACGCCCTTGGCCATGGCCTCGCGCAAACCTTTTTCCACCGCCGGTATAAAGTTGCGCGGCACATGCCCGCCAAAGACCTCATCCACGAATTCAAACCCAGCACCACGAGGCAGTGGCTCAAAGCGAATCCACACATCGCCGAACTGGCCCCGTCCACCCGTCTGTTTCTTATGCCGCCCCTGCACCTGTACCGTTTTGGTGATCGTCTCTTTATAGGGCACCTTCGGTACAGAAGTAATCACCTCTACACCAAATTTTTGTTGCAGACGCCTGACTGCAATGTCAATGTGCGAATCCCCCATGCCCGAAATGACGGTTTCACCGGTATCCGGATCGCGGCTCACTACCAGGGTTGGATCCTCCTCAACTAGCCGTGCCAGAGCGGTGCCCATCTTATCCAGGTCTGCTTTGGTCTTGGGAGTCACTGCAGCAAAAGCCACCGGGTGAGGGAAGGTGACGCCAGGGAGGGTGAGGGGATGGTCTTTGTCACAAAGTGTATCCCCTGTGACCGTAACCTGCAGCTTGGACACGGCACCGATATCTCCTGCGATGACCTCCTTCGTAGGCATCTGCTCTTTGCCACGGAGGAAGAAAAGCTGCCCAATTCTCTCTTCCTCGCCCTTGTTGGCATTCAAGACACGCGAATCGCTTTGCAGAACACCCGAATAGACGCGGAAATAGGTAAGCTTTCCTACGTACGGATCGGCCATGGTCTTGAAAACAAGCGCTGCCAGAGGCCCTGCTGTTGAAGCACGAATCACTTCCTCGTTGTGATTGTGTACATTGATGGCTTTTGCCTCAACTGCCGCCGGCGAAGGTAGATAGTGCACAATAGCATCTTGCAAGAGGCGCACGCCTATATTTTGGATTGCGGAACCACATAGTACCAACACTGCTTTGCCTGCTGCAACTGCGGCAGCAAGACCATGTTGAATCTCCTGAACACTCAACTCCGCACCATCAAGGTACTTGACGATCAACTCATCATCTGCCTCAGCAGCCACCTCAACGAGTTGCTGGCGCATTGCTTGCGCCTCATCTCTCAGCTCAGCAGGGATTTCGCTTGCTTTCTTGCCATCGCCGAGAAAGGCTTGCATGGACAACAAGTCCACCACGCCTCTGAAATCAGCTTGGGCTCCGATCGGCAACTGGATAGGGACAAAATTGGCGTTGAATTTGGCTCTCATCTGTTCAAGGGTACGCTGAAAACTGGCATTTTCGCGATCCATCTTGTTGATAAAAGCCAACCGGGGCAGCTTGAGCTCATCTGCGTATTGCCATACCAGCTCAGTGCCCACTTCCACGCCTGAGGCTGCGCACAATACTACCACCACAGCATCAGAAACGCGGATTGCTCCTTTGACCTCACCCACAAAGTCCGCATAGCCAGGGGTATCCAAAAGGTTTACTTTGCACCCTTCCCATTCCCACGGGACAACCGATGTGTTCACCGAGATCTTGCGTCGGATCTCCTCCGGGTCATAATCGGACACCGTATTGCCTTCGTCAACCTTGCCCAGGCGGGTGATTACCCCTGCATTATAGAGCATGGCTTCAGTCAAGGAAGTTTTGCCTGCTCCGCTATGAGAAATTAGGCTGACATTCCTCAATTCCTCAACTTTGTAACTCTTCATCTGTCCTCCTGAATAAAGGTGTTGCTAGGGGGTTTCCCCAACACCCTCTGTGAATGTAATGATTTGCGCAATGAGTTTTTTACTAGGACTCACTTATCGCCCACCACAATTCCATCGTGGATTAGCTTGCGATA
>JBMFPM010000071.1:0-8062 GCA_049969135.1 Anaerolineae bacterium | reverse complement strand
TGGGTCGTTTTGTGTTAATGGCGGAACTAGAAGAGCTGGATGAACGCTACGCACGCTTGATGCGCAGTGCTCTATTGGAAACGATCCACAATCCGCGCGAACACGTTGAAGTGCGCCGCCGCGCTGTGGAATCCATTGCTTATCTGGGGGAGGATTTCGTACGCGAGATTATTTCCGCCGCTTACCGGGAGGCGGATGAGTTGATGCGGATTAGCGCGGTGTTCGCAATGGGGCGCAGTGCGGATAGGATCTGGGCAAAGGTTGTGCAGTCAGAGCTTTCTAATGCTAACCCTGCGATGCGTTATGAGGCTGCCCGTGCTTGTGGAGAACTGGAAGTGAAAGAGGCAGTGCCTGCTTTGATACAGCTAGCTTCGGATCCCGATCGTGAAGTACAGTTTGCTGCTATTGCAGCACTGGGGCAGATTGGTGGGCCGAGGGCGCGTCGCTTCCTAGAACGTTGTTGTCGCAGTAAGGATGAAGTCTTGCGCTTGGCAGCAGAGGATGCTCTGGCAGAGCTGGAGTTGGGACAACAGCCTTTGGATCTCTTTGTCTACGACGTAGATGGTGAGGAAGACATAGAGACAGACGAGTATGAATGATTTGACTTTTGGCCTACATAGGATAAAATAGCTCCAAAATAAAAAGTTTCTCCGACCCAATAAGCCTGATGGCCACCAAAGCTATGGATATTGGGCGATAGGGTGTAGCTGGAAACGGCTGCGCCTCCCGTGCTTGGAAAGGAGAATGGTAACGGGCATCAGTCGGCGTCTACCGCTTTCCAGGTAGGCGCTGATTTTTTGAGCATCTAATCCGTATTGCGTCATTTCAGACAGGAAGGCGGCACTGCGAATGGCTCATTTTGATGCGTATAGCCGTTCAATCAACTACTTGCGCGTCGCTGTGACGGATCGCTGTAACCTGCGCTGCGTCTATTGCATGCCGCCAGAAGGCGTTCCCTGGCGTCCGCACGAGCAGATTCTGCGCTATGAAGAAATTGTGACTGTGGTGAAGGCCGCAGCGGAACTGGGTATCAGCAGGGTGCGGCTAACGGGCGGGGAGCCGCTAGTAAGGTTGGGGATTGTGGATTTGGTGCGCTTGCTGGCGCGTATCCCCGGCATTGAGGATTTGGCAATGACCACGAACGGTATCCTATTGTCGCGCTACGCACAGGCATTAGCTGAAGCGGGTCTACGCAGAGTCAATATCAGTTTGGATACCTTGCGTGCGGATCGTTTCCAAGAAATCACAAGATTGGGGCAAATTGAGCATGTCTTCGCTGGGATTGAGGCTGCTCAGCGGGCTGGCCTGCAGCCGATCAAGATCAACACCGTGGTGATGCGCGGGATCAATGATGATGAGGTGGTTGACCTAGCGCGCAAAACGCTGGAAGCCGAATGGAATGTGCGTTTCATCGAATGGATGCCCGTTGGGAATGCGCAATGGCTAGTGGAGGATGAGTGGCAAGACAG
This sequence comes from Anaerolineae bacterium, assembly GCA_049969135.1. Classification (GTDB taxonomy): domain Bacteria; phylum Chloroflexota; class Anaerolineae; order UBA2200; family UBA2200; genus JACIWX01. The sequence continues at coordinate 6,593 of JBMFPM010000071.1, read as the reverse complement.
GGTGGTGACCGCGAAGGAAATGAAGCAGAAGATCGAAGCAGCGCTAGGAACGCTAGAGCCAGCGAAATTGGGTATCGGAGGAGGCCCAGCGCGTTATTATCGCCTGGCTGGAGCGAAAGGCACAATTGGCTTCATCACTCCGCTTAGCGAACATTTTTGTTATCGTTGTAACCGCTTGCGTCTCACTGCGGATGGCCAATTGCGTCCTTGCTTGCTTTCTGACCAGGAAATTGATTTGCGCACTCCCTTGCGCCAAGGAGCAGATGTAGCCCAGATCAAGGCGCTCATCCTTCAAGGTATCGAGAGCAAGCCTTTGCGACATCACCTGAGCGAATGCGAGTTGCCAGAGAGCCGTACCATGTCCCAAATTGGCGGATGAGTTCAGGCGATATGTTGATCTGTCTCATACACGGAGGCCATGATGAAATTGACACATGTGGATGAAGAAGGTCATTTGCAGATGGTGGATGTGAGCGCCAAGCCAGATACAGAGCGTGTGGCTGTGGCTCGTGGGGAAATTGCTATGCGTCCTGAGACATTGCGCCTCATCGTGGAGAAGGGTGTGCCTAAGGGCGATGTGCTGGCTGTCGCGCAAGTTGCAGGGATCATGGCTGCTAAGCGAGTGCCAGAGCTCATTCCGCTTTGTCATCCATTGCTGATAACCAAAGTAGACGTAGAGTTTCGCATTGATGAGCCAGCATCGCGCATCGAGATCACGGCCACCGTGCATAGCACAGGGAAGACAGGTGTGGAGATGGAAGCCCTTACTGCAGTCAGCGTTGCTGCTTTGACTATCTATGATATGGCCAAGGCCGTGGAGCGGACAATGCGCATTGGCAATATCCGGCTAATACGCAAAAGCGGTGGGAAGAGCGGTGAGATTGTACTGGAAGGTGATTGATGAAAGTTAAGGTGAGATTCTTTGCTGCTATGCGCGAAGCAATAGGCAGGACCGAGGTTGCGCTGGAACTTTCCCCTGGTACAACGGTGCAGCAGTTAACAGAACTGATCGCCGAGCGGTATCCTGTATTGTGCCCTTATCTAAATGCTGCGCTCGTTGCTGTCAACCGCAGGTATGCGCTTTCAGACACAGGGTTACATGATGGAGATGAAGTTGCCTTTGTACCACCGCTGGGTGGTGGATGACATCGGGTATGAAATGTGCACTGCTCAATTGGTGATGAAAACACAGAAAATGTCTTAGAAAGCTGGAGAGGTTGGGAGGACGAGGACATTGGCAAAGCTGTTCGAAATCACAAGTGAGAGGCTGTCCGTAGATGATGTGGTGGCACGGCTGGCAGATCCGGCGGTCGGCGGGATAAGCGTCTTTGTTGGCGTGGTACGCGGCAATACAGATGGACGAGAGGTGCGCTATCTGGAATATGAAGCTTACCCAGAAATGGCTGAGGGCATGCTGCGTCAGATTGGCGACGAGATTCAAGCCCGGTGGAAGACGATCCAACAAGTGGCAATTGTACACCGGGTAGGACGGTTGGAAGTCGGGGAGATCAGCGTGGTTATTGCTCTCTCTGCAGCCCATCGCCCTGAGCTTTTTGAAGCGTTGCATTATGCGATTGATCGCCTAAAGGAGATCGTTCCTATTTGGAAGAAAGAAGTCTGGAGTGATGGTTCGGAATGGAGGAGTGAGAGATGACGGAAGGGTTGTATCCCATGTTGAGCGTCGAGGAGGCTTTGGAACGAGTGCTGAGCTACTTCCATACGTTGGAAGCTGAGCGGGTGCCTATCTTGGAATCTTTGGGACGTGCCTTGGCGGAGGATGTCCACGCGGACATAGACATACCACCGCACTCTAACTCAGCAATGGATGGCTATGCTGTGCTGGCAGCAGATACAAAAGGAGCCAGTTCTCAAAATCCTAAACTGTTGCGGGTAGTCGCCGACTTGCCTGCTGGCTATACTACCGATGCCGCGGTTACGCCAGGGATGGCGATCCGCATTATGACGGGAGCGCCCATTCCTGCGGGAGCAGATGCTGTGGTGCAATTTGAGGACACACAACAAGAAGGTGAGTGGGTAAAGATCCTAGTGGAGGTACCAAAAGGTAAGAATATACGCCTCGCTGGCGAAGATGTGCGCAAAGGGGCGTTAGTTTTGCGCCGCGGCAGCCGCATCCGTCCGCAAGAAGTGGGGATGCTGGCTACGTTAGGGCGTAAAGAAGTGCTCGTTACACGTCGCCCACGTGTGGCGATCCTAGCCACTGGTGATGAAGTGGTGGAAATTGATGCCCCGCTTGCCCCGGGCAAAATACGCAATGCCAATAGCTATTCCAACGCAGCGCAGGTTATGCGTTGTGGTGGGATTCCCATTTTGTTGGGCATTGCGCGCGACGACATCGCTGACCTGACGCAAAAAATCCGCGAGGGCTTGGCTCAGAAAGTGGACCTGTTCCTTACTTCTGGAGGCGTGTCGGTCGGCGATTTTGACGTCGTGAAAAAGGTCCTGGCAGCGGAGGGGGACATTACCTTTTGGCGCGTGCGCATGAAACCCGGGAAGCCACTCGCCTTTGGACAGATTAGCGGGATACCGCTGTTGGGCATGCCGGGCAACCCAGTTTCAGCCATGATCGCTTTTGAACTCTTTGCTCGGCCAGCCATTTTCAAGATGCTGGGCATTGGAAGTTGGCAAAGGCCTGTAGTGGATGCAATTCTAGTGGATGAGGTGAAGCGCAAGGATGAACGCCGTCATTACCTGCGTGTGCGCGTAGAGAAGGTGCAGGACGCCTCTATAGGGGAGCCAGAGTACCGCGCTTACCTTACTGGCGATCAGGGCTCGGGCATCCTCAGTTCGATGGTTTATGCCAATGGCGTGGCGATTATCCCGGAGGATATGCAGCGTGTCCCTGCTGGGACCCGCGTGCAAGTGATGATGCTGGACTGGGGAGATTGATTCAAGCCGCATGGAGGGAAGTATACATGGCAATCACGGTGGGAATTTTAACGGTCAGTGACCGTTGTTCGCGTGGAGAAACAGAGGATGTGAGCGGCCCCGTGATCGTCCAATGGGCAAAAGAGGAGTTGAAAGCTGAGGTGAAGAAGCAGGCGATCGTGCCGGATGAGCGCGAACAAATTCGAGACATTCTCTGCGCTTGGAGCGATGAGGAGGGCCTTGATCTCATCCTCACCACGGGTGGCACTGGGTTTGCTCCTCGTGATGTAACGCCAGAGGCAACACGCGATGCCATCGAACGAGAAGCGCCAGGCTTGGCCGAGGCGATGAGGATGGAAGGCCTGAAAGCGACGCCTCATGCCATGCTTTCGCGTGCAGTTGCTGGCATTCGCGGACGGACTCTGATCGTGAACCTACCAGGTAGCCCTAAAGCAGTGAAAGAGGGCTTGGCCATTATCCTGCCTGCCCTTCCTCATGGGATCGAGATCCTCAAAGGGATCCATGGAGCAAATCAAAGGCATGAATACAAAAGGGCAGAGCAATAAGGGCTAGTACCTATGTCGCAAAGCCTGGTTCGTGCAATTCATCTGATTATCACTAGAGATGCTGCGCTGATGGAGATCGTGGCCCTGTCCCTAAGGGTAACGGGTACCGCGCTGTTGTTCAGCACAATTTTAGGCATTCCGCTAGGAGTCTTTTTGGGGTTGAGACGTTTCATTGGACGGCGGCTAGTGATTGCCTTTTTATACACAGGCATGGGCTTTCCCCCGGTAGTGGTTGGCCTTTTTGTCTATATGTTGCTCTCGCGTAGCGGGCTTCTGGGCAGGTTAGGATGGCCTATTATCCCTTCGCTGTTCACTCCAGCGGCTATGATCGTGGCACAAACGATCATTGCTTTTCCTTTGGTCGCTGGGTTTACTATGGCGGCGGTGATGAGTGTGGATCCAGGCTTGCGCCAGCAGTTGCAGGCGCTTGGTGCTACCCCTTTACAAACTGCGTTAACAATCCTGATGGAAGCACGAATCGGCGTGGTAACCTCGATCATCGCAGGGTTTGGCAGCATTATCTCCGAGGTGGGAGCTGTCATGATGGTGGGGGGCAATATCGAGCACAGCACGCGCGTTCTCACCACGGCTATCGTGCTAGAGACGAGCAAGGGCAACTTTAGCCTAGCTATGGCATTGGGATTGATTTTACTGGGGCTTGCCTTTGTCACTAACGTTGCCATGCTCCGTTTCCAAGGGAGAGCGTTGGACCGATGAGCGACCTGATTTACCAACTGCGCAATGTGACCAAAGTATACGATGGCCGATGTGTGCTGCATGTGGATCACTTGACTATCCGGCGGGGGGAGATTTTTGCAATAGTGGGGCCAAGCGGAGCAGGCAAGAGCACGTTGTTGCGCTTGTTGAACTTTCTGGAACCCCCAACCACCGGGCATATCCGTTTTCTCGATGCTGAATTCAACCCGGTTCAACCTATGCCTTTGGAACTGCGCCGCCGCGTGACTACTGTGTTCCAACGGCCTGTGCTTCTGGACCGTAGCGTATGGGCGAATGTGACGTATGGCCTTTGGCTACGCGGACGACGCGATCCCGATGCTCTCGTTCAAGCAGTCATAGACCAAGTGGGATTGACAGAGCTAGCGCATCAACGGGCGCGGACCCTTTCCGGCGGGGAAGCACAACGCGTAGCTTTGGCGCGCGCCATGGTCTTGCAACCCGATGTACTGTTGTTGGATGAGCCAACAGCTAACTTGGATCCTTATAACGTAGGGCTTATCGAGGACATTGTGCGCAAACTGAACCATGATAGCGGGGTAACGGTAGTGTTGGTAACGCACAATGTCTTTCAGGCGCGCCGGCTTGCCCATCGCGCAGCATTGCTGCTGGGAGGAGAGCTCATTGAAGTAGCAGAGGCAGAGGTGTTTTTCCAATCCCCCCGCGATCCACGCACCAGGGCTTTTGTCCGTGGCGAGATGGTATACTGATGATAGCTTTCTACAGAATGACGACACCGCTGCAAAGGCACAGAAGATGGATAGGCCCTCAAAAAGCCGACTGCTAGAGGTCACTTGGCTGTTTCTGAAGCTGGGAACGATTAGCTTTGGGGGCCCGGCGGCGCATATTGCCCTTATGGAGCAGGAGACAGTCCACAAGCGACGGTGGTTGAGTCCGGAACACTTCCTGGATTTGTTAGCAGCCACTAACCTGGTGCCTGGCCCAAATGCCACCGAGATGGCGATTCACATCGGTTTTGTCCGCGCGGGATGGCTAGGGCTAATTGCAGGCGGAGGCGCATTTATCATCCCCGCTTTTTTGATTAGCCTGGCAATCGCGATGCTGTACGTGCGCTTGGGAGCGTTGCCACAGGTAGCCAGCCTTTTCTACGGTATCAACCCTGCAGTGATGGCGATTATCCTGGTGTCCGTCTATCGCTTAGGGCGTGTGGCGATCCATGATCGTCTTTCTCTTCTATTGGGCATAGGTTCCTTGGCAGCGGCCATGGCGGGGGTCAATGAAGCGGTAGTGCTGCTGTCGGCTGGGGCAATCAGCCTGTTATTATCTGTTAAGCCGCGATGGCCTTGGCTCGTACACGGGATTGCCGGTGGTGGCTTTCTCTCCTGGGCACCGCGCATTGCGCTGGGGACAGTGAATGATCGCCTGGTGCGCCTGGGCTTGTTCTTCCTCAAGGTTGGCTCTTTGCTCTTTGGCAGTGGCATGGTGCTTTTTGCCTTTATCCAACGGGATGTGGTCATGCACTATGCCTGGCTAAATCAGCAGCAGCTTCTGGATGCGATTGCCGTTGGCCAAATCACCCCCGGCCCTGTATCATCCGCCGCGACTTTCATCGGCTATTTGGTGGCTGGAGTGCCCGGTGCAGTCGTAGCCACTCTGGGTATGTTTCTCCCCTCGTTTGTCATTGTTTCTCTAAGCGGGCCGTTGATTCCCAAGTTGCGCACCTCGCCTATTGCTCAGGCTTTCCTGAAGGGCGTGAACGCAGCCGTGGTGGCGCTCATCCTATCCGTTGCCCTGGTTCTGCTCCGTGCAGCGATCACAGATATTTGGACAACGCTCATTTTGCTTGGTGGGCTCGCCGTTTTGCTGCACTTTCAAGTGGATACGGTTTGGCTCGTGCTCGGTGGTATCGTTATCGGACTCATTCGTTACTCACTTGCGGGAGGTTAATGGTTGCATGAAAAAATCTGTCACCGCGCGTGTACCCATCAGGTTTATTTTGAGCCTACTGATATTGTTATGCATCCTTTTGTTGTTTCAGGCCTACAGGGACAAAACGACACCCTTGCCGGCGTCTGTTCCACTGAACCCTTTTGTGACCAACGATACTCCCTCAGCCTTTGTCGCTCCTATGCGCAAATTGATCCTAGCTACGACCACCAGCACACGTGACTCAGGTTTGCTCGAGTTCATCCTTCCTGACTTTGAAAGGCAGTATAACACCAAGGTAGATGTCATTGCTGTAGGCACTGGTCAGGCGATCAAGTTGGGGGAAGATGGCAATGCCGACGTGTTGTTGGTACATGATCCGGACAAGGAAGAGAAGTTCATGAAGGCTGGGCATGGCATCCGACGTGAGGATGTCATGTACAATGATTTTGTGATCGTTGGCCCGGCTGACGATCCGGCTGGTATCAAGGGTTTGAACAGCGCGGCAGAGGCTTTACA
>JBMFPM010000070.1:0-8290 GCA_049969135.1 Anaerolineae bacterium | reverse complement strand
ATGCTGCAGCCGGGTATGCGTTCCCGGATGGCATGGATCAGTTCACAGTATTGATTCACTGTGTAGCGGCGCCCCATACGGCGTAGGACCTCGTCATGGCCGGACTGCACGGGCAACTCGAAGTGGGGGCATATTTTTGATGAGGCAGCCACGGTTTCAATCAGTTTCAGACTCATGTCAGCAGGGTGAGAAGTGAGAAAGCGGATGCGCCAGAGGCCTTCGATCTCGTGGAGAGCGACCAACACATCTGCCAAATCTGGCGCACCAGGGGGTAGGTCTTGTCCATAGGCATCCACATTTTGTCCCAGCAAGGTAACCTCGCGGACTCCGCGCTGCACAAGATCGCGTACTTCGGCCATGATCTCAGGCAATAGCCGGCTACGTTGCTTGCCCCGGCGCAAGCGCACGATACAATAGGTGCAGTGGTGATCGCAACCATAGGAGATGGGGACGTAGGCACAGACCGGTTGGGTGATGGGATACGGTGAGCGGCTTGGCACAGTGGGCAGGGACTGTGCTACGAATTGGAGCAAGCCCTCAATATCGGAGGGCTTGAAAAAAGCATCTACATAGGGGAAGCGTGCTGAGAGGGTTTGTTCATCGTCCACAAAGCAGCCCATCACGGTGATGAAAGCATGGGGGTGGTGGCGCTTGAGGGATTTCAGGGAGCTCAAGCGCCCCACTACCTTGTCCTCCGCGCTTTGACGCACGACACAGGTCAGCAGGATCACCAGATCTGCTCCTTCTGGCTGGTTGGTGGGTTGGAAACCCAGCGCAGATAAGCCTTCTGCGATCCGTGCTGCATCGGCATCGTTCATTTGGCAGCCGATGGTCCAAAGATAATAACGCTTCATGGGGAGTAATTTAACCAGGGTTGGTGGTTTTGTCAAGCATGGTGCGTTCCCACGGGGCATTCAAAGCTGGGGATTTCTCATTTTCGTTGCACTTGTGGTAGAATGGCAGATGGAAAAATGCTTGAGTGGAGGATGCCCATGATTCCCTTGCGCGATATCAACCCCAGACGCCGCTTTCCATTGGTTACGGTTGGCATTATCTTGCTCAATGTCCTGGTGTTCCTCTATGAGTTGATGATGCCCAGTGCACGCGCGCTTGATTCTCTGGTCTACACCTGGGGGCTGGTTCCCTATCGGCTGATGCAGTTGAACCTCGCAGCGATCCTGACGGTGTTTACCTCGATGTTCATGCACAGTGGCTTCATGCATTTGTTGGGCAATATGCTGTACCTGTGGATTTTTGGAGACAATGTGGAATCGGCGTTGGGTTCCCTGCGCTATACGATTTTCTACTTATTGTGTGGGGTAGGGGCTGCTTTGGGACAAGTGTTGGTTGACCCACGGTCGCAGATACCGATGGTAGGCGCCAGTGGTGCCATTTCAGGCATCCTTGGCGCTTATTTATTTCTCTATCCCCATGCCGAGGTTGAGACCTTGATCCTGTTTGGCTACTTTGCGCGCCTGGTCAGGCTGCCGGCTTTGGTGGTGCTTGGGATGTGGATTATCACGCAATTGCTCAGTGGGGTGTTGTCGTTGGGTATGCAAGCGGCTGGCGGCGTAGCATGGTTTGCCCACATTGGAGGGTTCCTCACCGGCGTGGTGTTGGTCAGTTTGTTCAGACGGAAACGGTGGTGGGAGTGATGGCCAAGGTAGGAAATACGCTGTACCAATTGCAACTCTTGGATATAGAGCTGACCGAGCAAGCGAGCAAGCTACGTGAGGCAGAAGGGCTGCGGGGGGAAAGTGCAGAGTTGGTTGCGGCACGCAACGCCTATCAGCAAGCAAGCCAGGAACTGACCCAGTGGCGCAGCCGTCTACGTGATTTAGAATTTGAGTTGCACCGCATTATGGAGAAGATTGCGGCGACGGAGCAGCGCTTGTACGGAGGCCAGGTAACCAATCCAAAGGAACTACGCGGTTTGCAGCAAGACCATGAACACTTGAAACGCTCTCAGCAGGGTTTGGAGGATGAGGTGTTGCTAGCCATGACCCGTGTGGACGAACTGGAGAAACAAGTCGCCGAGTCCGGGGCGCAGTTAAAGACGGTTGAGGCGAGGTGGCAAGCGGAGCAAGAACGATTGGCCCAGCAGATTGCACAGTTGCAGGCCAGAATTGCAACAGTGAAGAAACAGCGGGCGACGGTGGCGGCACGCCTAGAGCCGGCTACGTTGGTGCTTTATGAAGAGTTACGACGCAAGAAGGGAGGACGCGCGGTAGCTTTGATGGTGGATCAAATGTGCCAAGGATGTCGGGTGATGGTGCCGACAAGCAAGGCGCAAATTGTGCGACGCGGTCAGGAACTGATCACTTGCACCAACTGTGGGCGGATATTGGTTGTGCAAGATTGAGCGGTCATTTTTACGACGATGTAAATTACTTACAAGGAGGTAAAAATGGGCAAGATCACTGTACCACAGGGAGATGAGTTCCCACGTTCTGCCGATATGGTGGTGATTGGTGGCGGGATTATCGGCTGCGCAACGGCATTCTATGCTACTCGAGCGGGGTTTCACACGGTGGTGCTGGAACGTCGTGATGGTCTGGGAACGCTAACCACCGCGGCGTCGGAAGAGTGCTTCCGAGCACAGTTCGATGAGCCTGAGAATATCCGCATGATGCAGGAAAGCATTACCGTGTTCGAGAATTTTGCGGATGTCATCGGAATTCCAGGCTATGACATCAATATCCATCAGAAGGGATACCTATTTCTAACGGCAAAAGAAGAAGGGGTAGAGCTGCTGCGCAAGCGTGTGGAGCATCAGCATCGCATGGGCTTGTTGGATGTCGAGTTCCTCGATGGAGATGAGGTGCGAAAGCGTTTTCCCCACGTGGGCCCGAATGTGCTTGCGGCGACATTTCGTGAGAAGGATGGATGGTTGTCTGCCCACGAGTTGACCCACGGTTTCGCTAAGGGCAGTACAGCCTTCTTTGCTTTGCGCACAGGAGCCACGGGGATCAGGTTGGATGCGCACGGAGTGGCAGCGGTTGTGACGGCGCGCGGGGAAATCGCAACGCGTTGCGCTGTGATTGCAGCCGGCCCATTTTCTGGGGTGGTTGCTTCCTGGGTGGGATTGCAACTGCCCCTGACAAACCTGCGCCGTCAGAAGGTGGTGTTGGGGGATATCCCACTAGTGCCACAGGATGTGCCGATGCATATTGATGCGGATGAAGGGCCTTACTGGCGGCCAGAAGTGGGTGGAGCGGCGCTGGGTTGGGCGCTGCCAGAAGAGCCAAGCGAGCCGATGGAGCAAGTTCCAACAGATTGGACGTTTCCGGCGGTGGTCTTGGAAGGCGTGGCGCGTCTGGTACCATTTTGGAACCAGGTAGCGGAGACGCTAACGCGGGACAAGATCTTCCTCAGCGCTGGGCAATATACCTGTACGCCGGACAACAAACCTATCATCGGGCCTTGCCCTGACATTCCCGGCCTGTATTTCAACCTGGGGTATGCCGGCCACGGCATTATGGCGAGTGCAGGTGGAGCGAGATTGCTCGTGGATCTCATCCTGAAGCCCAGCGCCAATGTGGAGAATCCGTTCCGCTATGAGCGCTTTACCGAGGCGTGTACTCGGATTTCTGCCGAGCGCATGATTATCTAAGTGGTGCACGTGAAGTAAGTAACTGAAGTTGGGGTGTGAGGTTGTTAGGCAATCCTTATGTTATTGAGCGTCCGTTGATGGAGGGTGACCCCGCTGTTGGACGCTACAAGCCTCTAGCAGGAATAATGCAAGCATTGAAACGAGGGCAAAAGGCTATCCTGCTCTACGGCCCCGTGCGTATGGGCAGGACTTCTTTCCTGTGGCAATTGGCTAGGGAACTCGCGCCTGATTTTGTCCCCCTATATGTGAGTCTGACCTGGCCAAAGGATGGAAGCGCAGAAAAAGCGATGCAGGAATTCCGAGATAAAGTGGCAGAGGAGTTGGAGAAGGTAAGGAAGGGAAGCGATCTCCCTTCACCAGCTTCTCCTGATTCCGGTCTGTCGGAGACAAACCCCGATGCTGCTGGAGGTAGCGCTGCGGAACGAAAGTTTGTGGTGTTGGCGGAAGGCCTGTCGGTGGTTCATCTGAGCGGTGAAAAGGGCATGGAGTGGGCTGCGCGGTGGCTGGAGTGGGTGCAGGCTATGCCTGCTATCCGGTGTGTGTTGGCTATTGAAGGTACGCCGCCAGAAAGCGGGCCCTTCTGCAATATGGCGTTGGCTTCCTTGCCTTCTTTTGAGCTAGAGAATTTCAGCCTGGAGGAGAGTGAGGAACTGCTGCTCAAACCGGTGAAGGGGCGCATGAGCTATGAGTTCGAAGCGGTGCGCCGCATTTGGCAGTTGACTTCTGGGCATCCCTATTTTGTCCAGCTTTTCGGGTATGTGCTATTTGCGGCACGTTCAGGCAGAGGGCGGATCGGATTGCCTGATGTAGAAAAAGCGATATCAGACGTGTTAGCCGCTAGTAGTACAGTGATGGAGAGGATGTGGGAGGGCTGCTCGACCGAAGCCAAGATCCTGCTGGTGCTGGCGAATGAATTACGCGGTCGGCACGGAGTCGTTACCGAGCGAGATCTGCACGATGCTGCGCAACAGCAGGGGGTAGAATTGTCCGATGCAGCGCTTGAAAGGGGATTGGCCGAGCTCATGGCGCGCGGTTTCCTGCAGCGCCTCAGTACGGATAGTTATCGCTTCAGCTTGGATGTATTCCGCCGCTGGGTGGGCAAGGAGAAAGCTGCTGCATTGCCCTTGCTGAGGAAAAGCAGCCAATTTCTACGTGCAGCGCGACGCTCTCGGCCACGGCTCTCCTTCGCTACGGTTGCCTGGTGGTTGGCTGGCGTGGCGCTAATGGTCAGTGTGGTCCTGCTATGGAACATGCGCGGTGTAGCGGAACGGCTGGTCATGGGGTCGGTGCCAACGCCCACCCCTTTGCCATTTGCCACCCGAGCCACCCTGGAGATTGGGCCAGCTTTGGGCCACATTGCCTACATGGCTAAGGATCATCCCGATGCGACATGGGATATCTGGGTCATGCGTGGGGACGGGTCAGATCCCCGGCGATTGACGGATAACCCGGCGAACGATATGTCCCCCACTTGGTCGCCGGATGGGAAGTACATCGCTTTTGTCTCTGATCGGGACAGGAATAAGGAGATCTATGTGATGAAGGCGGATGGCACGCAGCAGATCAACCTCACACGCCATCCCGCTGAGGACTGGACTCCATCCTGGTCTCCCGACGGGAAAAGCATTGCCTTTGCTTCTTATCGCGATGGCAACTGGGAAATCTACGTGATGGGGGCTGATGGGTCGAATCCGCAGCGCCTGACGCGGCACAATGCAGCGGATTATGCCCCGTGTTGGTCTCCAGATGGACAAAAGATCGCCTTTCAGTCGAACCGGGATGGCAACTGGGAGATCTATGTAATGAACCGCGACGGGTCAGGCTTGCAGCGCCTGACGGAGGATGAGGCAACCGATTCTTCCCCCGCATGGTCTCCCGATGGCAGCCTCATTGCTTTTGAGAGCTATCGCGATGGGAACATGGAGATTTACCTCATGGCTACGGATGGTTCGGAACAACGCAACATCACCAACGATGCGTATTCCAACGAGCACGGACCCGCATGGGCTAGGCGCGGCACAAGGCTGCTGTACTATTCCAGCCGTGACGGGGGATGGGATATTTTCTCCATTCGGCCGGATGGAACGGAGAAGAATAATATGACACTGAGCCCTGCTCTGGAGCAGCGTCCGGCGTGGGGGGAGTGAGGAGGGGCGTGTTCCGTGTTGCGTGTTGCGTGGTGCGTGTTTGGTGGGACGGGGTTAGCGTGGGAGGGAAAGGGTTAGTTTCTGTAGGATTTGTCCTTTCGTGAGGCCGGAGATAGCTAGGATTTTGTGCTTAGAGGTATGGCCGGAGATGAGCTCGATCTGGCGTGGAGGAATTTCCAGTACTTGGGCGAGGAAAGCGAGCAGGGCTGCGTTGGCTGCCCCTTCCACGGGTGGGGCATTCAGGCGTATACGCAGGGCATTGCCATGAATGCCCACAATTTCATTTTTGGCCGCGCGTGGTACGACGTGGACGGCTAGGGTGATTCCTCTTTTGCCTTCACGGATGATTTGTTCCATGGGAAATGGTCCTTTGTCATTCCGACATGACAAGGGAGCTGTTTCTGTCCTTGCAAGGCATGCCGAGTTCCTCAAAAGATGAGGGAGACCAGAAGGCGTTGCAGCAGTTCTAGGAGGAACAGCGCGATAATAGGCGTGATGTCCAGGCCGGCGAAAGGCGGTATCACGCGCCGCAAAGGAGCCAGGATCGGTTCAGTAACCTGATAGACGAGATGGACGAGTGCATTGCCTGGGTCAGGGTTGATCCAGGAGAAAAGCACCCGCAAGAGAATAGCCAGGTCTAGCAGCCAGAAGACGAGATTAATGAGACGGTACAAGCTGATCATGTTTCGTTCACTCCTCCTAAGATGCGCGATTTCTGGTAAGCAGCCCATACGGCACGAGACACCACGGTGCGTAAGCCGCCTTTTTCCAGTTGATAGAGAGCCTCTGCTGATGTTCCCCCAGGAGAGGTAACCATGTTGCGCAGTTCAGCAGGGTGCATTTGTGATGATTTGGCAAACAGGGCTGAGCCCAGGATTGTTTGCAGAACCAGTTGTTGTGCAACACGCCGTGAGAAGCCCAGATGCACACCTGCGTCTATGAGCGCTTCCATGAACAGGAAGACGTAGGCAGGGCCGGTGCCGCTGAGAGCGGTAGCCATATCTAGGTATTCCTCATCTTCGACATACAGTTCTTCGCCTAGCGCAGCTAGAATGGCTTGAGCTTCTGCCCGCTGCTCCGGGGTGACCTGTTCTGAAGCAGTCCAGACAGTCATACCGGCTCCTACTTGAGCAGGGGTATTGGGCATGGCGCGGACAATTGCATCGTGAGACAAGCCCTGCCGAATGGTGGCAATCCTAGCTCCAGCGACGATGGACAGCACTAGCCCCTTGGGATTGATGCACCCCTGCAGTTCCCTCATAACTTTGGGCAGGACCTGGGGTTTGACCGACAGCACGACAATGTCGGCATGCGCAGCAGCCTCCTGGTTTGAGGTGGTGCTCCTAATATGGTAACGCTCCTGAAGTTCTTGCCCCCGCTCTTCGCGCGGGCCGCTGGCGATAATACGCTCAGGCGAGAGCAATTTCTGGTTCAAGATTCCTTTGATGATAGCTTCAGCCATCACGCCGCTGCCGATGAAGGCGAGGCGCGCACTGTTGAGCATAACGTGTACCTCCTGTTGATAGTGTGGAATGAACACGACCATTGTGCTGCCCAGCGGCCTCTCCTTCGATGGCCACGGCAAGATTTCTATAACCTATCTACTGTGTCAATGATATATCTGAAAGCGAAAACGGGCAAGTCAGCCTACTTGTTGGATCTCGTGATGAGGTCATGGCCTCCTAGAAGGGCAATGCTGGTGACAGTGATCACACCGCCTACGATCTGGCCTAGTGAGAGCCGCTCACCCAATATGGAGAAGGCAAGCACACTGGCTACCACCGGTTCAAAGGCGACGATGATGCTGGCGATACTAGCTGGCAAGCGCGCCAACCCAGCAGCATAAAGCAATCCTGCTCCAAGCGTGGGGCCCAGTCCCATCACAACTAGCCACAGCAAGGCGCCCGGAGTAGTCAGCACTTGCCAGATTTCGTGTCTATCTTGTACCCCTGCCAGAACAGGCAAGCTGAAGATCAAAGCCCAGGTGAGAACAGTCCAGGGAGAATAGGTGCGCAGGGCGTATTTGTTCAAGATGCTGTAGCAAGCATAGCAGATGCCCGATGCCAAACCCAGCATCACCCCTGGCCAATTCAGTTTTTCGAGTTGGTTTACCTGTGCCACGAGCGCTGCCCCAAGCATAGCTCCAATCAAGGCTATGATCTTGTAACGGTCTAAACCCTCGTGAAGGAATCGCCAGGCGAACAGCGTGACCCACACGGGAGCTGTGTACATCAAGACAACAGCCACGGACATGCCCGCAACAATGACTGCTGACGCGTAGACAAGGTAGAAAGCAGCAATGCCCAGGACGCCTTGAGCCATCAACAGTGGCAAATCTCGCGGGTGGATGCGCAATTGGTCACGCCGAAAGCAGCCCAAAACAAGCAGCAGGATCAGCAGGGCGATGCACGCACGGAAAAAGGCAATGGCCTGGGGAGAAACCAAATAGCGATGGTTAAGGCCAGTATAGAATAGCCCTAGGGTGCCCCAAAGGGTAGCGGCACCGAGCACAAACAAATAACCTCGGATG
>JBMFPM010000069.1:0-8380 GCA_049969135.1 Anaerolineae bacterium | reverse complement strand
GCCTGGTAGGGCTGTTTGCTGTGGGCTTATGCCCTACCGGTTCCGCTGATCCTTACGGCCTGCGGCGTGCTGCTTTGGGACTGGTGCAAATTTTGGCTGAAAAGGGAATTTCCCTTTCCTTGCGCCAGGCATTTCATGCAGCAGTGGCCTTACTGCCTGTGGAAGTGCTGGATTCAGTGTTGGCTGACCTCCATGATTTTGTCATACAGAGACTGCGCGGTTGGTTACTCGAATTAGGCTATCGCTACGACCTTGTGGATGCGGTGCTGGCTGAGCGTGCGGACAACCCTTATCAAGCTCTGGTTACCGTACGCAGTCTTCAGGAGTGGGCCGCTCGTCCTGAGTTTGCAACTTTACTTACGACGTACAGCCGGCCCTCGCGCATTGTGCGTGAGTATGCTACCGAATTTCCGCTGCATCCCGAGATGTTCACCGAGCCGGCAGAGAAGGAGTTGTACCAAGCTATGCTCTCTGCCCAGAAAAAGCGCGCCGAAGTAAATGATATAGATGGGTTGATGGCCATACTAGCTCCACTGGCCCAACCTATAGACACTTTCTTCGACCAGGTGTTTGTGATGGTGGATGACCAATCTGTGCGCGAGAACCGCTTGGCACTCTTACAACGCATCGCAGCGTTACCCAAAGGCATTGTTGATTTGACCAAAGTGCTAGGATATTAGATAATTGAAAAATTGCATTGGAGTTTTCACTAGTTTTATCTCAGAATCATGAAGGGAAAAGGAGTTGGATGAAAATGGCAAAGACGAATGTGAATACAAAAGAGGGCAAGAAATGGGTTTACCTCTTTAGTGAGGGAAACAAAGATATGCGGGATTTGCTGGGTGGTAAGGGTGCTGGCATTGCTGAGATGACTAATCTTGGTTTGCCCGTACCTCCTGGCTTCACGATTACTACGGAAGCGTGCAATGAGTATTTCCGTTTAGGGCGCAAGTTCCCAGAAGGAATGTGGGAACAAGTGCTTGCCGCTCTACGGACGATCGAGCAGCAAACTGGCAAAAAGTTTGGGGATCCCAACAACCCTCTGTTGGTATCGGTGCGCTCGGGTGCTAAGATGAGCATGCCCGGCATGATGGACACGGTGCTCAACGTGGGCCTCAACGAAAAGACCTTGCAGGGGTTAGCAAAGCTAACGGGCGACGAACGGTTTGCCTATGATGCCTATCGCAGGCTTATCCAGATGTTTGGCCGTATTGTTAAAGGCATCGATGGTGAAAAGTTTGAGCATATCCTGGACAGTTACAAAGAGCGAACAGAAGGGAAAAAGGATACTGACCTGACTGTTGACATGCTCAAGGAAATCGTGCGAGACTACAAAGCCTTGTACAAGAAAGAATTGGGAGAGGATTTCCCAGAGGAACCATTGGAGCAAATGCGCCAAGCTATCGAAGCGGTATTTTCCTCGTGGTTTGGCAAGCGTGCCGTGGATTATCGCAACTTTCACAAAATTCCCCATGACCTGGGCACTGCGGCAAACGTGCAGATGATGGCTTTTGGCAATATGGGTTTTAACTCTGGCACTGGCGTCGCTTTCACGCGCAGTCCATCTACAGGCGAGAAGGCGCTCTTCGGCGAGTATCTCCTGAATGCCCAGGGTGAGGACGTCGTAGCTGGTGTGCGTACACCTCATAAAATCGCTCAACTGAAAGAAGAGATGCCCGAGGTTTACGAACAGCTTGTTCAGATCGCTGAACTGCTTGAAAAACACTATCGTGAAATGCAGGATATGGAGTTCACGATTGAGCGAGGCAAGCTGTGGATGCTGCAAACACGCGCCGGCAAACGCACGGCTAGTGCGGCGGTCAAGATTGCAGTAGATATGGTGCATGAAGGGCTGATCAGTAAAGAAGAAGCCGTGATGCGCGTTACGCCAGAGCAGGTAGACCAACTGCTGCATCCGGTTTTTGATGAAAAGGCTAAGGAGGAAGCTCGAGCATCAGGCAGATATTTGGCGAAGGGGTTGAACGCCAGTCCCGGTGCCGCTACTGGCATTGCGATCTTTGATGCGACTCGGGCACAAGAAGCAGCGCGGAATGGCCCCGTGATCTTGGTCCGCCCAGAGACGAGCCCAGAGGACGTGCATGGCATGTTAGTAGCGCAGGGCATCCTCACGCAACGCGGTGGCGCAACTTCCCACGCCGCTGTTGTGGCTCGTGGTCTGAACAAGCCCTGCGTGGCTGGATGCGAGGCTTTGTCCATTGATGTCAATGCGAAACTGTTTACGGTCAATGGTAGGGTGGTGAAGGAGGGAGACTATATCTCCATTGACGGCACGACAGGGGAAGTTTTTATGGGCAGGATTCCCACCGTGGAAGTCAAATACGAGGAGCAGAAGGACTTGATTGAGTTGCTTTCCTGGGCTGACGAATTCCGCCGCCTGGGCGTCTGGGCAAATGCCGACTATCCGCGCGATGCCGCCCAAGCACGGAAACTAGGCGCAGAGGGTATTGGCTTGTGCCGTACCGAGCACATGTTCTTTGAAGAGGACCGCTTGCCTATCGTACAGCAGATGATTCTGTTGTCTGGCAAAGCCGCGGCCATCGAAAACCGCATCCAGGCCCTGCGAAAGGAACTGGAAAACGCCTCTGGTACACACGCGGAATCTCTTCGTGCGGAGATCGCCGAGTTGGAGCAAAAACCTGAGCGAAAGCAGTACTATGAGGCTCTGGACAAATTGCTTCCTCTCCAGCGTGGGGACTTTGAAGGCATCTTCCAAGTCATGGATGGGCTACCAGTGATTATCCGCCTGATTGACCCACCCATGCACGAGTTCTTGCCAAAGCGGGAGAAGTTGATCCAAGAAGTTACGGAACTCCGTTGTCGTGGCGACAACCCTGCCCTGCTGGAAGAGAAGGAAAAGATGCTGCGGGTTGTAGAGGACATGCATGAAGCCAACCCTATGCTGGGATTGCGCGGCTGCCGACTCGGTATCATGTTCCCTGGTGTGACCGAAATGCAGGTTCGCGCTATTTTCCAGGCTGCTTGTCGCATGGCGAAGAAGGGGGTCAAGGTCCTGCCGCGGGTCATGATCCCGTTGGTGAGCCACGTGAATGAGTTGCGCCATGAGCAAGTTGCGCTGGAAAAGGTGGCAAAGCAGGTCATGCAAGAGGAAGGTGTAGAGATAGACTACAAGTTTGGCACGATGATCGAAATCGCCCGGGCAGCACTCACTGCGGATGAGATTGCGGAGCTAGCGCAGTTCTTCTCCTTTGGCACGAACGACCTGACGCAGACGACCTACGGCATTTCCCGCGATGATGCAGAGAAAGGATTCCTCCTAGCTTATGTGGAACGCAAGATTCTGCCGGCGAATCCTTTCCAAGTGCTGGATCGTGAGGGAGTGGGTAAGCTCATGAAGATGGCAGTGGAATTGGGGCGCAAGACTCGACCTGGGATGAGCATTGGCATCTGTGGCGAGCACGGCGGCGACCCGTCATCCATTGAATTCTGCCATATGATCGGCCTAGATTATGTGTCTGCTTCGCCCTATCGTGCACCTGTGGCGCGACTGGCTGCAGCGCAGGCCGCGCTTGGGCACAAGCAGGAACAGGACAAGTGAGGTTCGTTCAGCTACTTTCTAATTCAGTAATTACAGCCTGATCAAACCCTCCCGCAAGTTTGTGCGTCATACTTGTGGGAGGGTTTGTTTATCCTGATTCAGAGCAACGTAGTCGGCGCCAGCGCAACAACGAAACAGCAAGGCGGTGGGGAATTTTGCAGCGGCAACAAATGTTTTGGTTTGGGAAAATTCTAATAAGCTTGTCCCTTGTACTCATACTGCCCCAATGGGGGAGAGCAGAGAGCGTCCCACAACTAGCGCTTACTAAATCCGCTTCCCCATCTACTGTAGCCGCTGGTGGCCGCGTGACTTATATCATCACGTTGACCAACGCTGGGGATCAATCTGCAGAAAGCATTACCATACGGGATACTCTGCCCAGTGGTTTTACATATATCCCCGGCACCAGCCGTATCATGATCAACGGCGTGGCCGTTTCCACCATGGATCCCGCTGTTAGTGGCCGTACCCTCACTTGGACCTTGTCTAATGTCCGTCTCCCGTCAGGGCGGAGCAACAGCTTCTATGGCATCCATACTTTTGTACAGAGCCGTTGGAATCCCTGCGACCATGGCTATATAGATTACCAGTTGGACCGCGCTCGTGAGTTGATGGGCGCTGGTAGCTACGTGACCCAATTATTTGACTGGATTGATACTTCTTGGCAAGGCCCATTGGATTGCTGGAAGTATTTTGTGAACAAGGCTTACGATCGGGGTCTTACACCCATAGTCCGTCTGGCAGGAGCAAGCACCCCACAATACTGGCTCAAACCCCAGCCCGATCCGGATAAGAGCTACCGTTCGTGGGCGCGGGCACTTGCCAAAGTAGTAGAGGGGTTGCCCAAGCGCGATGGCTACTACCTGTATGTGCAAATCTGGAATGAGCCCAACCTCAACTTCGAGTGGGAAGGGCAAGCGAATCCTTCTGAGTATGGGCGTTTTCTGGTGGATACGGCGAATGCCATTCATGCTCTCAATGACCCGCACGTAGTTGTCCTGAATGCTCCCCTTTCTCCAGGTGGGAATTACTATTATCTGGATTACTTGAGAGCCATGCTGACCAATGTCCCCGCCTCGCTATGGGCTTTCGACGTTTGGGCTAGCCATCCTTATCCGGGAAACAGGCCTCCCAGCTACAACATTCACGATGGTACAGCCGGTGATAACTGGGCGTCTATTGACCTGTATCAACGCGAATTAGAGATCCTCGCCCAATATGGTCGCAGTGGAGTGAAGGTGCTACTTACTGAGACCGGCTACGAACTCTATAATGCTTATGATGTCCTGTACCCGCCTGTGAGCGAAGGCAGCCGGGCAGATTATATCTTGCGCGCTTTCCGCGATTATTGGAGCAAGTGGCCCGAAATCATTGGAGTCTGTCCCTATGAATTGGTTGATCCACAGGGAGTATGGTGGAAATGGGATTGGATTGGCCACCAGCAATACGATGCCGTAATGGCTATGGACAAATCGTATACGCCGGTGAGCAGTGCCATGCGTATCACCTTTCAGGTTACAGCAGCCAGCAGCGCAGGTACTTACTACAATGACGTTTCGGTTACCGCTAGTAACGCTCCAACTTTATCTATCACACGTATAGCTCCTGTTACTGTATATGTGCCCACTCCCACGTGCACCCCCACCGCAACACAAACCCGTACACCCACTGCATCTCCGACCGCAACTGCCACAGCAACAGCAACCCGGACTCCTACGCCTACCTTTACGGCTGCTGCGACCGAAAACCCTACACCAACACCCAGCGCGACCCTCGCTCCTACAGAGACGCCTACTGCAACCCCGGAACCAACAGATACCCCTTCTGTGGTCCCGAGTGCAACACTTAGCCCAACGGAAATACCGACTCTGACAGAAACCTATACACCCTCATTGACCCCCAGCGCGACTATGGTGCAGCCACCCACTATAACGGCTACTTTGTCTCCTACACCAAGCCCTACTGCGACCGAGACGTTGACCATTACCCCGACGCCATTGCCAACTGTTTGTCCCGACCTCATCCAGAATGGTGGCTTTGAGCAAACAGGGGCATGGCAAATCGGGTCTTCCGCTTATCCAGCGGCCTACACCACTGTTCGCGCTTATAGCGGTTTACGCTCGATGCGCCTGGGTATTGACTCGGGGAATAATGTCTATAGTTGGTCTACCGTTGCACAACCGATCACAATTCCCGGAGATGCCACTACTGTGCGACTGTCCTGCTGGTACTATCCTCAATCCACAGACACGAGCAACGACTTTGGCTATATCTCCATTTATCACGAGTACTTGAATGTGGAATTGCAGCGGTTGCGCAATATCCGTGAAAATACTCAGGAGTGGACGTATTACGAACGTTCACTGGATGCTTTTCGGGGCATGACGGTGCGCGTGCTCTTCGGCGTATACAATGATGGGTTAGCTGGCATGACGGCGGTATACCTGGATGATGTGGCTGTGCACGTTTGTGGCTTGAGCCCTACCCCCAGCCCCACCGTCTCACCAACATTGTCTCCCACCATAACAGCCACCCCTGCACCTACGTATACGCCCACACCCTCGCTGACTGCGACTGGTACAGCTACGCCTTCGCCTACCACGGCTGTCTCTCCTACGGTGACTCCCACCCCAACTATTTTGCCCTCTCCGACTGCAACGCCAAGCCCTGCATCGGAGTGTAGGGACTTGATCATCAATGGTGGCTTTGAGTGGGATGATGAGGCTTGGTATATCCCTACCACTGCGTATCCTGCCGCATATACCACGGCACAGGTGCATAGCGGACAGCGTTCGATGCGGTTAGGTATCGAATCGTCCAGTGACAATATATACAGCTATTCGACCATCAGGCAGGCTGTTCATGTCCCGGCAGATGCCAAAGCCCCGGTCTTGACCTTTTGGTACTATCCTGTCTCTGGTGATACAGCGCACGATTTGCAGTATGTGCGTATCGAAGCACAAGACAGAGCAGAATGGGTGTTGTATATACGCTCTAATGCTC
This sequence comes from Anaerolineae bacterium, assembly GCA_049969135.1. Lineage (GTDB taxonomy): Bacteria > Chloroflexota > Anaerolineae > UBA2200 > UBA2200 > JACIWX01. The sequence continues at coordinate 1,800 of JBMFPM010000069.1, read as the reverse complement.
AGTCATGGGTACGCAAGACTTATTCGCTCGAAAATTTCAGGGGTTATGACATCAGAATTTACTTCGGCGTTATCAACGATGGTGCAGGTGGGGTAACAACCATGTATGTGGACGATGTTGCACTTCTTACCTGTGGCCTCCCAACCGCACCCTCCGAACATATATTTTTGCCGATTATTGTACGCACCGGGGGCGACCAGCTTCCACCTCCGAACATTTATCCCGAGACGGCTGTAACCACACTGCATCCTACTGCTGAGGTGACTGAAACCCTATCTGCAGGTGTACAGAGCCAAGAAGGTGGACCTGGGATATCCGCTTGGGGATTGCACATACGCACCCTGTGGCGGGTAGATAAGCCAGATGCCGCCCCTGATGCTATCCGAAGTATAGCGGTCAATCTGGCGAATAGCCTCCTTTACATGGCAGCAGGCGAGGCAATCTGGGTTATGGAAGGGCAAAGTGGCCAAGTCATTGCACGTGTGTCGCTACCTGCGGCACCATATGGATTAGCAGTTGATGCTGCTAGAAACCGCGTGTATGCTGCGCTGCAGCAGATGGATGCCTTGGCTGTAATCGATGGCGAGCAATATCAATTGCTAACTATTGTATCAGGTATCCCAGGTGCCAGCGGCGTAGCGGTAGGAAATGGCCATATCTATGTAACCGCCACGCGCAGTGATGAGTTGGTTGTTGTCAATGGGCAAAATTATGCTATAATCAAACGTGTACCCGTTGGCGCTGCGCCGTACGCAGCATTGTATGACCCTGGGCTGCAGCGAGTCTACGTTGGCAATGCCGGCGAAGATACTGTGTCCATTATAGATGGGCGCGACTGGACGCTGGTGAGCTTGGTAAAGCTGGGCGGCTTGGGGCATCCACATGGTCTAGCTCTTGACCCGATCCGTGAGCGTCTCTATGTGACCTATGCCCTGTCGCCTAAACACCGGGCTATTGCTGTGGTGGATACGCTTTCGGGACAGGTTGCCTCGAGCTTACAAGGCAACAAAGACGAAACGCTATCGGGAGCTTATGGCATAGCTGTTGATCCAGTACGTGGCATGGTATATGTCACCACAGTGGACAAATTGCTCGTGCTGATCAGCGAACCTTTACATATCGTGCAAAGCATAGCAGGGATTGGCCCTGCCTATGCTTGGGGCTTGGCAACCGCGCCTTTGGAAGGGCGCCTCTATATTGCCGATGGGCAACATAGGAGGTTGCTCGCTGTCCAATAGGATTGCCATGCGGTCTTTTGGGGTTTGAACCATGGGTGTGATTGATGAGATTAAGGAACGTCTGGATATTGTGGATGTCATCTCCAGCTATGTCCCGCTGAAGAAGGCAGGCCGTAACTACAAGGCTCTGTGCCCTTTCCATAGCGAGAAGACGCCTTCATTCGTCGTTTTTCCCGATACCCAGTCCTGGCATTGCTTTGGTGCCTGCAATACCGGCGGAGATATCTTTACGTTCATCATGCGCCGCGAGAATATGGAGTTCGGCGAGGCATTGCGTTTGCTTGCTGAGCGAGCAGGGGTGTCGCTTGAACCGCATCGTGAGGGAGAGGAAATTGCGGGCAAGCTCATAGAACGTTTGCGGACGATCAACTCGCTGGCGGCAGAGTATTTCCATTACCTGCTTTTGAACTCACCGGAAGGGGCACGCGCCCGAGATTACCTCGGCAAACGAGGTATCTCTGAACAGACCCGCGAGGCATTCCAATTGGGTTACGCGCGTGATGAGTGGCAAGCCTTAGGACAATACTTAACTAGCAAAGGATACTCCTGGTCGGATTTGCTG
>JBMFPM010000068.1:0-8421 GCA_049969135.1 Anaerolineae bacterium | reverse complement strand
GTGGGTGCTCGTCCGTGGGGAGATCAGCCAACGGGACGCTCTGCTGGACATGGAAGGCGTAAGCGTGCTTGAGGCAGGGGTGTATGAATGATTTAGTGGGTAATCAATGCGGAGCAAACCTTATAGCGTTGCGAGAGATTCGCAAGACCAATGGAGGAATCATGAGTAAAACAACGAGTAAGCTAGGAGAGGTCGTCATTACGGGAGACGTAACTATGGATTGGAATCTAGCGCGTTTTCGCGTTGCCAGGAGCGATGCCACTTTGCGGGCATGGTGGGCTGGCGACCGTACCAAGGCCTGCTGGCATCGTGGTGGGGCGGCGATGCTGGCTGACCTTGTTCATGCAATTGCAGAGCCATTGGGCTATATCGTGCGTCAGATGGATGCCCCACAGGAGCCAGTGCAGCCCGGTGACGAACGTTTCCATCACTCATATGCGCTTTGGGATCAGTTTAAGGGTGGGAAAGGCCAGGATATGGCTTGGCGCGTGAAGGATCATTTGGGGCTGGATCCCAGTCCGATAACAGAACCAGCTTCATGGCAGAAGGTACGCGAAGACCCGGTTGACCCCGTTCTGGTCGTGCTCGATGATGCGGATCTGGGTTTTCGCCATTGGCCTGAGCTATGGCCACGTGCCATAAGGCAGGACAGCTTTCAAGGCTGGGTGCTGGTCAAAATGGCGCGCCCCGTGGCTCGAGGCGCGCTGTGGGAACACTTACACAAGAGTTGTGCGCAGCGCGTGATCATGGTGATGACCATTGATGATCTGCGCCTCACGCAAGTGCAGATTAGCCGCGAATTGTCTTGGGAACGTACAGCCCAGGACTTGTTCTGGGAGCTAAGCAACAACCTGCATGTAAGCAACCTATCGGATTGTGCTTATGTGGTCATTTCCTTCGACACAGCGGGGGCGTTGTCGCTCTCGCGTCAGCAGAGCGGTGAACTCGAGTGCACGTTGTTCTTTGACCCCAGGTTTACCGAAGGGGGTTGGAATCTGCAGTATCCAGGGCGGGTCATTGGCTACACTACCTGCCTCACGGCCGGTATCGCCCGGCAGATTCTGTGTAATCCCGTCCAGCCCGACCTAGCACAAGGTATCCAGAAAGGAGTAGCAGCAATGCGCCTCTTGCACCAGGGTGGCTACCTTGGACCTAGCTCTGCTAAAAACCCTTGTCGGCTGGAGTTTCCCATGGAGGCAGTGGTATCTGGGCTGATAGATGGAGAAACAAAATCAATCCTGGCATCCGCCAGAGTGCCGAACCCCATCTCTTTCCTGGTGGAAAAGCGTAGATACGGCAGTGAGTCAGCAGCACCGTTCTGGACTATTTTGCAGGATCGTTACCCAGAGAACCTGGACGAAGTGGCGCGCAAAGTGGTTGAAGAAGGTGTTGAAGCTGCTTTGCAAGGAGTGCCACTGGGCCAATTTGGCAAGCTTTTGACTCTGGATCGGCGCGAAATAGAGAGTTACCGCAGCATCCGCGCCGTTCTCGCCGAGTACTGCAGCCGGCCGCAGAAGCGCCCCATAGCTATTGCCGTCTTTGGCCCGCCAGGCTCTGGCAAATCGTTTGGCGTAGAACAGGTGGCCAGGTCAATCCGGCCAGATGACCCGGAGGCTATCGCGGTATGCACCTTTAACCTGTCCCAGTTCCATACACCTGATGAACTAATTGGCGCTTTGCACCAGGTGAGGGACCTGGGCTTATCAGGAAAGATGCCATTGGTGTTCTGGGACGAGTTTGACAGCCAACTGGATGGCCAGGTGCTTGGTTGGCTGCGCTATTTTCTCTCGCCCATGCAGGATGGTTCTTTCCAGGAGGGGCAGATTACTCACCCTATTGGGCAAGCCATTTTTGTTTTTGCGGGTGGCACATCTGCCAGTATGGAGGACTTTGCCAGAGCCGCGGCCAATGCGAAGGATGCCAAAGGCCCAGATTTCTTGAGCCGTTTGAAAGGGTATGTAAACATCATGGGGCCCAATCCGCTGGACGTCAAGTACCCTGCCGGCGACCCCTACTTCTTGATCCGCCGGGCGATTCTGTTGCGCAGCCTGTTTGGGCTGAACGCCAGCTATCTGTTCACAGAACCAAACGGCAGAGGGAGACTGAATATAGATCCTGGTGTTCTGCGCGCTTTCCTGCATGTCAGCAGCTACAAGCATGGTGTGCGCTCTATGGAATCCATTATCGCCATGAGTATGTTGGCAGGCAAAGTCCGTTTTGAACGCTCCTGTCTGCCTTCTGAGGCGCAGCTCAATCTCCATGTGAATGGCTTGGAATTCCTGGCGCTTGTGCAGCAGCCCGAATTGGCTGGTGAACTCTTGGAAAAGCTGGCCATGACTGTGCACGAGGTCTATAGCGAAAGTCAGAAAGGCAAGCCAGGCGCACCGGAAGCGGCGTCCATACCGTATGAGCAGTTGCCTGCGCACCTTAAGCAGCAGAACCGCGACAATGTGCTGGACATCATGCGCAAGCTGGCTTTTGTTGGTTGTGTCATGATTCCAGCACGTGGAAGCGTGGCGACATTTGTCTTCTCCGAGGCAGACGTGGAAAAGTTGGCAGAGATGGAACATGACCGCTGGCTGCGCGCCAAGATTGCTGCCGGCTGGCACTATGGCCGCACACGCGACGATCTGAAGAAGACCAATCCTGCTATGCTCCCCTGGCGCCAGCTATCTGCGGCAGAACAAGCAGAACTAGAGCCTCACGTGGCGGCCGCGATCGGCGAAGAGCCCTTTTCTGAAGAAGAAAAGGAGAAGGATCGTGCTCTGGTGCGTGCCATCCCGGAGATCGTGGCTAGGGCAGGCTATGCCATTGTCAAGCTGCAGGGAGAAGCAACCAGATGGTGATCACCTAGGTACCGCAGCGAATTTTATGGGCTTGGCATATTGCGCTGCTCGTGCACTTTTGTCAGTAGCACCGTCCCGATAATATAGCACAGGCAGGCGCTCAGGAACAACGCCGTATACCCCAGGAAATCACGGATGGGGCCACCGAGGCCAGCGAGCACTCCCGCTCCCGCTGTAGCCAGGTTAGAGATGCCCAGATAGCGCCCTCCCTCTTCTTTTGGGATGAGGTCTGTAGCCAATGCCCAGTTCGCACTGAGGAAGATGCCCGCCGACAAGCCAATGAGGCTGCCGAAGATGAGGATGTCCATCAGCGGGAAGCCTCCCAGTGTGAATAGGGTCCGGCCATTGGCAAAGACCATGAGGAAAGCGCCAATTGCCCCCAGAATGCTGGAAATGAGCACAAGCAGCTTTTTGCCCAGACGGTCAGAAAGCACGCCCGTGGGCAGGGCAGTGAGAGCGATGGCGACGGCGATAATGGCCAACAGGCTGCCGCTCAGGGTATTGGCTTGTGCCAGGCGCTCTGCATAGGTCACCTCTGGCCCGATTACTACGTCGGCGACAAAATAGAGGACATAATTGCGCACCAGGTTCATGCCCATCACGACAAATAGGCGTGATAGGAGCAGCCAAAAGTAATCGGGATATTGATGGGCATCTACTCGAAAGGTTTCCAGCACCGTCTCGCGCAACGACTGCTTTGGTGCATCCCTGAGTGGCTCTTCGCACACGCCGATAACAGTGGTGAGCATCGTTATAGTGAGCACAGCCATGATCACACCAATCGCCAAGAGAGTCTGACCTCGGCCCATCAGTGCCGCTGTCGCCAGGGAAGTAACGATGATGCCCACAATCTCTGCGAATTGCTTGACTCCGGAAGCGGTGCCACGGCGCTCTTCGGGAACCAAATCCGGGATGAGCCCCTGGTATGGGCCATGTGCCACGTTGGATGAGACTTGCAGCAGGATATAGCTGAGGAACAGGAACCAGTACTTGGTGGAGAGCGCAATGCCTAGCAGAAAGATCAGGTCAAAGAGTGTGCCAACCAGGAGGTAAGGACGCCGTCGGCCAAAGCGCGAAGTGCTGCGGTCGCTGATGTAGCCCGCAATTGGTTGTACAATGATGGCGATGATCAGGCCAGCCGCACTGAGCAAGCCTAGTGCTGAGCCCTTGATCGCTTCATCCACCATGGGCGGTGCAATGAGATTCGGTAAGATGATGGGCCCCATGCTGTTCCACAGGTACGAGAGGGCAAACCAGTAGACACTTAGATAGATGTAATCCAGGAAGCGAATCTTTTTCATTGGGATGAGTCCTCCTTTGAATAGGTTACGTAGTGCGTGTTCCGTGTTCCGTACACGATACAGGTTGTGATGCCAGCCACTGATCGAAGAAAGCAAGCACTCTGGCCATGTATTCGTCTGGGTAAAGCTGATCTACGGCGCGGTGCTCCGCGCCGGGTGCAATCCATAGCTCCTTGGGGTGGCTGGCTGCTTCATACAAGCGGCGGGCATCGCTTGCAGGGACGCTGCGATCCAGTTCGCCGTGAATGAGGAACAGCGGGCGCGGGGCAAGGCGACTGACCCAGCGCAGCGGATCACTTTCTGGCAACGCGCATCTCAGAAGCCATCCGGCTGCCCAAATGATTAATGCAGCCATCGCAGAGGTTATCGGGCGCGGCATCCCTTTGTTTTGCATGTGCGTGGCGAGGATAGTTCTCAGTTCAGCGAATCCACTGTCGGCAATTACGGCGCGCACTGCTGCACTCAATGGGGCGGTAGCCATCGCCACTGCTGCTCCCATGGAAAAACCCAGTAACCCAACTTGATTTATGCCCCGTTGTTGTAGGTAAGCGATCGCACCTAATAAGTCCTGGCGCTCATAATAGACTAGTGAGCTTTTATTGCCATCGCTTTCGCCATGTGCACGGAAATCAAAGAGGAGGACACTGTACCCATGATCGCGAAAACGGGGGACGTATTGCAAATCGGGTGCTTTATTGCCAGCGTAGCCATGGCAGAAGATGACGGTGCCACGAGAGTTAGGAGTTGGTACAAACCACCCACGGAGGGTGATTCCATCCAAGCTGGGAAAGGAGACGCTTTCATAGGGCAATCCGTAGTCGGATGGCGTTCCTCCAACGCGGGTGCGCCTGGGGTGGATGAGGCGATGCACACCATACAGCACGGTACAGGCTATCGCCAGGATGCAGAAAATACTTATCATCATCAGCGCGATGTAAGCGGCGTACATACACATATTTTATTCATCTCATTGAATTTTGCACAACTTTGGAGTAGGGAATAAAGTGTAGTAATATTGGGGGAAATTTATTGCTGGCATTGGAAAGGGATGAGATCACGTGCGCTACCTTATTCTATCTGACATCCACAGCAATCTCGCCGCCTTTGAAGCGGTGCTGGCTGATGCAGGCCAGTTTGATAAAGTGTGGTGTCTAGGTGATGTTATTGGCTATGGGCCGCAGCCCAATGAATGCATTGAACGGCTGAAGGAACTGCCGCACATCTGTGTAGCAGGCAACCATGATTGGGCGTCCATTAACAAACTAGATATCTCCTCGTTCAATCCTGATGCGCGTCAAGCTTGCCTCTGGACGAGAGAGCAACTCACCCCGAGCAATTGGGAGTTCATCGAGAGTTTGCCGGAGAAGCTCGTTGAGGACAATTTCACCATCGTCCACGGCAGTCCGCGCTATCCCATTTGGGAATACATCACGCATCAATTTGTGGCTGCTGCAAATTTTGCCCACTTTGATACCACCTATTGCCTTTTTGGACATACACATGTACCGGTGGTGTACGCATTCACCGGTTCGCAGCGAACTTGTGATGCGTTTTTGCTAGTGCCCAATGAACCTACACCGATTGGCGAACAACGTCTATTAATTAACCCAGGAGGAGTAGGGCAACCCCGAGACGGGGATCCACGCGCGAGCTATATGATCCTCGACAAGGATGCCAATACCATTGAACTGAGGCGGGTAGAGTATCCAATCGAGGAAACGCAGAGATTGATGGCGGCTTTACGTTTACCACCGCGCTTAGCCACCCGCTTATCCTTTGGTTGGTGACCCTATTGCGAAGGAACTTTTTCCTGAACCTCTGCGTCTTGATGGTGAGCCGGATAAATGGAGATAGTAAGCGGGAGGATATGCCCATGAAAATGAGCAAGTTGTGGGGTGTGGTTGGTTTCTTATTGTGTGCATTGCTTATTCTGTCCTGTGCACCGAAAAGTAGCGTCCCTGTTCCTACTCCAGTACCACTGCCTTACGCTGCCACTGGCGTAGAAATAGGCACAAAGGGAGACGCAGGGGGTAGAGCTGGTCCCATAGAAGCTGTTGCTGAAGAAAGAATGATCGTACGCACTGCAGAGCTTTCCCTGGTAGTTCAGGACACCGAGGAGAGTGTAACGCAGATCAAAGGAATTGTCGGCACGCTGGGTGGCTATGTGGTGAATGTGAGATTGTGGCGCGATCAAGATCAGCTACGAGGATCTATCACCGTGCGTGTGCCTGCTGAAGTTTTGGATGATGCCTTGAATCGTTTCAAAGCGATTGCGGTGAAAGTAGAGCGTGAAAGTGGCAGCAGTCAGGATGTGACGGAAGAATATTCTGATCTCAGTGCGCAATTGCGTAACCTGGAGGCAACGGAACAAGAACTCCTCGAACTGTTGCGCACTGTGCGTGAGAAGACAGGCAAAGCGGAAGATATTCTCGCAGTGCACCGTGAATTGACGCAGATACGTGGTCAGATTGAGCAACTCAAAGGGCGCATGCAGTACCTAGAAAGAACCTCTGCAATGTCAGCAGTAACGATTGAGCTGATCCCTGACGTGCTGGCCAGGCCTATTGCAGGTACTGGCTGGCGACCTTCCGAAACGGTAGCCGGTGCCCTGCGTGCTCTGGTGCGGACACTGCGTTTTATGGTGGATGCTGCCATTTGGATTATCTTGTACGTTTTGCCCGTGGCATGCCTTGTATTGCTCCCCTTCGTTGCACTTGGACTGTTTTGGCGGCGAAGGAGGAGGAAATCGTCAGTAGGGAGCAGCCAAAGCTCAACCCCCTCAAACAAATCGCTCTAAGAGGAAATCTTTTGCTCGATTTAGGCTGCGTAACGCCTTTTCCCGCCTGATTTCGAACCCCAGTTCCTCTGCCAGTGGCTGAAGGAGTTGACTGAGCAGGAATGAGTGAACGTTAATCTGTCGCGGCATAATCTCGGCTTGGGCAAGCTGGTAGAGCAATGTGAGCGGCACTTTTCCCCACATTGCTTCTAAGCCTTCTTCAGGAGTAAGTAGTTCACTGCCCAGGATCATACCACTGTTGCTATCCACTACTAGCAGCATGTGGGGAAAGAACGGACGTTGCCCTTTCTCCCGTATGGGCGTTGGCAGCGCAAAGAAATCCGCCTCGAAGACGAAACTGCTTTGCGGTAGCTGTTTCACCTCTGCGAGCAAGTCGAAATCCATGACGATCATGATAGACGCAGGTTCAGGTGGTGGCACCAAGAGTACTAGTGTTTCCCATACTGGCCTATTCTCTTCCAGCCGTGGCACGCGTACTAGATAGCTTTCCTCATCCACCGTGTCCAACAAGGTGGGGTTCTCCTTGAATTGCAGTGTTACTTCGGCCGCTTGTTCCAACACGTGGGTCAGAAAGCGAGCTTCCCACGCCTCTAGGTACCAGGGCAAAAATCCGGGGCGGAAGCTGCGAAACTGGGGCCAGGCTTGTCGTCCACGAAATTTGAGCCCTAAATCCTTGATCGTTTGGAGGTCTACTTCGCTCAACTCGGCGCGGTTTTCGAAAGAAGCCTGGAGGTGGGGAATGCCAAGTAGTGCTTCTGCAGGCATCTGGTCTGCGAATTGCTGAAACGCCCAGAAGTTATAGAGCCCTTCGGCGCCCAGGTAGACTGCAATTGCCAGATGTTGTCCCAATGCTCCCATGACGCTAACAAAGCCCAGCTTCTCCGTTTCGGGATCTTGCACCCCAAAAACATCCGTCTCCTCCATCCACTGCCAAGGTGCGATTTCTTTCACGCGGTTCGCCGCTTGATAGAGTCTGCTCCATTCATCGAGCGATGGTTTTGGTTCAGGCATTTTGCCTCCCTTCATATTCAGCGATCCAATTCACTTCGCTGGCGCGGCTATCGTTCCTCCCTCGTATAGGGCTGCATTAACGCTGCTGGCGCCCCCACACGTCGGCGCATGACCTCCCCGGTGCTGAGCATCAAGACGAGGATAGTGAAGATGAACGGCAGCATGTTGAGCAGATTCGGCGAAATGCCTAGGGGCTGTAAGCGGTATTGAAGGACCCGTACACCACCAAAGAGATAAGCACCCAGCATGGCACGAGCAGGGTCCCACATAGCAAAGATGGTCAAGGCAATGACAATCCAGCCAGCACCAGCAGTCATGCCCTCAATCCAGGCAGTGGTGTAGACCACAGATAGATAAGCGCCACCCAGCCCAGCCATCAAGCCGCCAAAGAGCACCGCTAGGTAACGCACTCGGAAAACAGGGACACCTAGCGCATCGGCAGTAGCTGGGCTTTCGCCTACGGAGC
>JBMFPM010000067.1:0-8489 GCA_049969135.1 Anaerolineae bacterium | reverse complement strand
GTAGCTGCGGGACCGGGCACAAGCCGCACTGTCGCTGACGAAGTGTTGTTTCCTATATTACTATCCAGAGCCGGTGAACTAATAACCGCGGTATTGGTAACCACAACAAGGCCGCCAATATAGTCCCTTCGGGCAGTTACAGTGATTACACCACTCGCTTGTGGTGCCATAGTACCCGCATGCCATACCCACACATTGCCACTCGGATTGTTCGGTGGACCAATATTCGGCGATGAAGTCGAACTGATATAGGTCAGTGAAATAGGCAATGTATCCGTGATCAACACACCCGTTGTTTGCACCTGGCTTAGGTTGTTATAGCGTAGGGTGAAAGTCACCACCCCACCTGGCGGTACATCCAGGGGATCCGCGGACTTGCTTATGGCCAGATCAGTATGCTGAAATCTCACCGTCGTTGTCCTTGTTACGCGCTCAGTCAGGCTCAAACGCGGCACTCGGCTATCCACCGCTGTCGCCGTAATATAAGCAGTGGTGGATATCGGTGCTGATGTCAGCACTGCCGTGGCCACACCACCAACCGTCGTCGTACCAGAACGGAAAGCATCCAGATACACCCTGCCTGTAGAGCAATTTACCTGGATCGTATGAGGCACCAACGGGTCAAGTCCCGTAACTACCACAGTCTCCCGTTGCCATTCCGAGGTCCCAGCAGACATCGAAATCGTAGTAAGCGGAATACCATCTACTAGCACCTGTGCTGAGCCGCCCAGAGGCCCTCGCCGATAGATCACCGAAACGGCGCTGCCCATAAACGACCAAGAAGCCCAGGCTCCCGGAGTATTGGTCTCTAGATAGGCTCCGCCACTCGCGCTGGCATTCGACTGCGTTGCCCAGTCAGCGGAAGCAGTAACCTCGGACGACTCCGCCTCCACATACCGGTAGGGCAGTGAACCATGGCTCGTCACGAACCCTACCATCGTGCCATCGTAAGCCAGGTTCTGGCAATCATCGTAGACCGTCGCCCTGATCGTAGCGGTGGATACGCCATCAGCAGCAATCGCAGATGGTAGGGCCACCAATTCCATGCTGGTCCTTGGTATGCCGGGCATGATCTCCACGGGTATTGCTTGCGATTTCGTTCCGGCTGTAACCGTCACCAAGACCGTGCCAGCGATATTCCCAGCGTTGAGAATCGTGAGGTGATAGCCATTTGCATCAAGCACGCCCGTCGTCCACGCGAGGCTGGCGCCCATCCCCGATGTCAATGTGTATGTAACTGGCTGGCTTACACAGGGATTGCCAAACTGATCAGTGACCGTTATCTCAATCGTAGAAGCCACGGGATAACCCGGATATGCACAAGCCAGCGACCAGATACTACGGGGGGTAGCGCTCATGGTAATGGTATAAGGCGCACCGGCGATGAAATCTACCCAGGTGGATGCGGTCCCAGCCGAAGGCGTCGTAGCCGTGATGTAAGAGCGGCCTGCTATCGTGCTGGATTGTAGAACAACAGTCGCTTCACCGTTGAAGGTCGAGCGCACGACAGAAGGCGCACCTAGAGAACCCATACTGCTCGTGAACGTAATCAGCGTTCCATTCAAGACATTGTATGGAGGGATGCACGCCGCACAGCGCATAGTGGCAGTGATATTCGAGGTCGAAATCCCATCAGCGACAATAGCGGTTGGTGCGCGTGCCAAGGTCAGCACAATGGGCGGGGTATAGTCCACATTGGCACCAAGACCAGTGAAGATGTCATAACCAATGGCTGCCGAATTGGTGCTCGTGCGAGGCGAATTGCGTCCCCACCAGTTGCCCTCAGCATCGGCGACAGCCGTCGTTACGTTGTTGTATATGCCAAACCTGCCGTTATAGTAGATGCTGTTGCCATGGATTTCCACCGGCCCACTAGCCACATAGCCACTGGCAGACAACCAAAGTCCATGATTCACATTATTGCGTATCAAGTTGTTCTCAACAATTGGCCGCACATTGTTGCCATCCAAGCCTACACCAGCCGTATCAAAGAGCGTGCCCCCACCTGCCTGCACATACGTGACGGTGTTACCCTCTACACGCGTGTCTGTGGTGCCATAAAGAGCAATGCCGCCCAAATCAAAGCCCCCACCAGTACCCCGATTGGTGTTCGAGACAGTGTTGCTCAGAACCCGTGTATTCACCATGCCAACACCGATGCGGATACCATCCCAATCCACGTTATAAACATTGTTCAGTACAACCTCATTGTTGCTACCCGTAGCGGCCGAACTGAACAGCCGCAAGCCAAACCCACCGTTCTCGTAGATATGGTTGTTGCGAATCTGGTTGTTGTTGCCACTATCCAAATCAAAACCAAATCCACTGTTGTGGTGCAGGGCATTGTCGGCAAAATATCCATTATTCACATACGTCGCGGTAATGGCACCGGTAGCACAACCGGTGATCACGTTGCCCGTGACTGTGATGCCTTGAATGGGGTTCGTGCTGCGGCCAGCCAGGTGGATGCCATAGGCAAAATTGCGGATAGCAAGGCCCTCGATGGTTGTGCCGTCTCCCAAATGGTTCACGGCAATGCCATTGCCTGTCCCAGTACCAATCAAGGCAGTAGTTCCACCACTCCCTGCACCATCCAAGTGCACTGGCTTGCCCACTGAGACTGGGCCTGGATACGTGCCATCAGCCACGTGCACTATGCCACCACTAGCAACAGCCATAACACCATCTGGGATGTTGTCAAAGGCATCGAATCCCCACTGATGTCCATCATTTGAGCATGTGCTACAATAGTCGTCATCCACCCAGACCTCGTTAGGCGCCAGGAACTGTATTTGTACCGTACGCGTCGGGAAAGAGCTGGCAATCCGGACAACCCCTGGGAGATCAATCCCAGTGGCCCAAACGGTAGCCACAGTGGGCGGCAATGGGGCAGAAGTGAGCCGCGCAGTTGCCCGTCCATTCACTGTTGCTACGCCAGAACGGAAGGCATCCAAGCGAATCGTGCCTGATTGCTGCGTTACCTCGATTTCATGCGAGGTGAACGGATCCAGATCGGTTGCAATCACCTGCTCGACCCACGCAGCGCTGCCACTGGTATCGACACTCATTACCACAACGCCATCAATGCGCACCTGCATGATCCCGCCAGTGCCAAAGCGGCGATAGATTAGGGACACCGCCTCGCCGCTGAAACTCCACCGCACCGAGGCACCGTTCGTACTGGTCTGGATATATTGACCACCACTAGCACTCCCATCTGCCACTGTTGTCCATCCAGCGGATTTGATCACACTCGCGGATTCCGCTTCTACATACTCATAAAGCAGGGAACCAGCCGTAGTCGTAAATCCCACCATGGTGCCATCGGGCACAAGGTTATCATATTGATCCTTCACTGTGGCTGTAATCAGTGAAGTAGCTAGGCCATTGGCAGGTATCGCGCTCGGGTTGGCAATGAGTGAAGTAATGGTAAAGGGCGGTCCAGCCGTAATCTCTACCTGAGCAAATCCACTGACTGAACCTCTATACGCCCGCACCGTTGCAACACCTGGGACAGTCCCAGCGTACAAAGTGCTATTTGCAACTCCACTGGCATCTGTACCACTGCTCGCTGGGGAAACACTGCCCAACGAAGTATCAAAATAGATCAAGGTTCCAGGCAGTACAGGGTTGCCATACGTATCTCTTACAATAGCAGTAACCGCTGCAGATCCATCCACAGCAATACGGCTTGGGTATGCCGTCACCGCAATCGAAGCGGGGCCCAGCGGCAAAATAGTTACGGTGGTAGTTACGATGCCGCCATTGGGTACAGTACCAGTGATAATAGCCGTGCCAGCGACGGTGCCCGGTGTGAATAACACAGGTACTTGACCACCCTGGATCGTATCAGTCACCATGGAACGTGGGGGATCACCCAGGAGTCCTAGGCTCGAGGTAAAGGTGATCGGTGTATTGTCAAGCATAAAGCAGCCACCGCCAGATGCAGTCGCTGTGATGACAATAGGACTTCCACCTGCATTCACCGTCGGCTGCGAGGGCGTGAGAGCCACTGTGATCCAAGGAGTGTAATCTACATTGATAGGCGGCCGATAAATATCCCGCGGTGCTGATGTTCCCGTGGTCGGCGTGTTGCGTCCCCACCAGTTGCCTTCTGCATTGACAGTAGTAACCTGGGTATTCCTCACCCCAAAGCGGAGATTGCCATAGATATGGTTACAGTTGATTACCGGCGGCACGCTAGCATTAAAGCCCCACAAGAGCACGCCATCATTCGTGTTGTTCAAAACACGGTTGTAGCGAATAGCCGCATTCGTATCTGCGCCACCGACCCAGATGCCGGCTGTGTCGGTGCTCCCACCCGCATCGCGTACATCAAAGACATCGTTATGTTCAACCGTTGTATTGGTGGTGTTGTATAGGACGATGCCTCCTTCGTTGAACCCAGCCGGGCTGTTCACACGGTTAGTTGTGTGTACGATATTGCGCACAACCACAGTGTTGGTACAGCTATCTCCTACAACGATGCCATTCCAGTCAATATCATGGACGTTGTTGTATGATATCTCTGTGCCCAATGCATTACGGATGCGCAGGCCAAAGCCAGAGATGCCGTAGATGTGGTTATTCACAATCCGATTGGGATCGCCGACATACAGATCGAGGCCAAATCCGCTATTGTTAGAAAGCACATTATCGGCAAAGTAGCCATTATTGAGGTATGTTGCCGTAATGGCGCCCGTAGTGCTTCCGGTAATCATATTACTGGCAAAAGTAAAGCCATCAATGCGATTCCCACTTCGTCCATCCAAATGAACGCCATAGCCAAAGTTGCGAATCGTAAAGCCCTCGATAGTCACACCATCGGCAAAACGTTCTACCTGGATACCATTGCCCGCACCAGAGCCTACGATAAAGGTGTTGGTGCTTCCATCGCCGAGCAAATTCAGTGTCTTGGTGATAACCACTTGGGAGGCATAAGTGCCTGTCAGCACCTGCACTGTGCCCCCTTCTTTCACTGCAGCGACGCCTTTAGGAATCGTATCGAAGGCATCGGAGCCTATGTATGCTTTGCCACCCCCATGTTCAGGAGGCACCGTAACCTCAGCGCCATTGGGCAAACCAGCCCAATCATCATTCACCCACACAATGTCAGCCTGTGTAAAAGTAACGACTGTAGTAACAACCATATTGGGTAACACCGGGTGACCCAGACGTGATGTCGCGTACACCGTGCTGGTGTAGACCTGAGGTCCTAGAATAACGAGCACCGGAGCACGCAAAATGGCCCGCGCCAATCCCCTATTGCTGACCGCGCCAGAGCGGAAGGCGTCCAGGCGAATTTGGCCGGATTGGCAAGTTACTTCAATCTGATGACTGATCGCCGGGTTTAGATTCGTCGCAATGACCCGCTCTACCCATGCTGCGCTACCGTTCGTGTCAATGTCCACTGGCGCACCACCGTCTACACGTACACGCATCACCCCACCGCCAGAAAAGCGGCGGTAAATCAAGGATACGGCTTCACCTCTAAAGAGCCAATAGGCTGTAGCGCCTGGCGTGGTGGTACGGATATAAGCCCCCCCGCTAGCACTTCCATCCGCTATCGGTGTCCATCCGGCGGAGGTAAGAACGGCTGCAGATTCGGCTTCCGCAAACCCTTGATTCAGAATCGAGCCAAGCGTTGTCGTAAAAGCCACCATTGTGCCATCTGGCACAGGATAACCCTGGCAGTCTTTCAAAGTTACCGTGATCGTCGAGGTAGCCACGCCATTAGCAAGCAATGTTGAGGGATGAGCAAAGATGCTCATGGTGGAAGGCGGCCCCGCCGTAACCGTGATATTCGTAACCATTGTCAGTGTGGCTCCCGCTGTGGCGGTGATGACAGCAGTACCGGTCAACACGCCGGATGTAAAAGTAGTGCTTGCGGAACCAGTCCCTGCCAAGGTAGTTCCTGTACTTGGAAAAACACTGCCCAAGGCATTGCTGGTAAAAGTAACCGGCACCCCTGGGACAGGATTCCCATATCTATCTCTGACCGTAGCCGTGATCACGGTCCAACCCTGGCTTGTGTCACAATTGTTTGGGATCGTACGAGTCATCACATCGAGAGCCATAGTATGAGGAGCGCCCGCTGTTAACGTTACAGTCACAATTTGCCCCTCTAGACCTGGTTCAGCAGTGCCAGTAATCGTCGCCACACCGGCCAGTGTCCCCGCAGTCAAGACCGTGTTGGCTCGGCCACCCCCGAAAGCAGCAAAAGCGGGCAAAACGCTAGTGTTTAAATCGCTCGTGAAGGTGATCCAGGTACCATCTAGGATGTTATATCCGCCACCGCTGGCAATCGCTGTAATGGTAGAAGTCGCTACACCATTTGCCGATATAGAGACAGGTGCTGCAGTCAAAGTGAGCGAAATAGGCGGCGAATAATATGCGCTTGCCGCCGTGCGAATATCCGCTGGAGTGCTAGGGCCAAAGGTCGGGATATTGCGTCCCCACCAGTTGCCTTCGGCATGGACACGCGTAGCAAGCTGATTATTCAAGCCAAAGAGACTATTGCCATAGATACTGTTGCCATGGATAACGGGCAGACCAGTACAAGCCGTGATATAGATACCATGGCCCATACCGCTTTGTATCAAGTTGCTCTCGATGGTGATCGGTGCGGTGTTATTCAATAAGTAGATGCCTGCCGCATCAGCGCGGTTGCCTAGGCCATTGGAGGCACCACTAATACGGTTGTCACGGACCTCGCTACCGCTGGTAATGCCCATCAGGACAACCCCACCTCGGTTATGATAACTATCTGGGGGAGTGCCTGTCGCATCAAGCCAGGCCTGGTTCGTGTTGGCAATGGTATTGGCTGCTACGTACACATCTGACGCTACAGTCCCACTAACAATGATGCCATCCCACCACAAGTTATGGAGATGATTACCATAAATGCCATTGCGCTCCGTTTGACCAACTAGTTCAATACCCACGTTTTGATTATTGTTGATCTCATTGTTGTCTATGGAGTTTCCACTACCTGTATTCAGTTTGACCCCAAAACCCCAGTTCTGGGAAATAGTGTTGTAACAGACCGTGTTCCCATGTGAGTTCTCGAGGTAGATGCCATTATTGCCCAGGATGATGTCGTTGCTACAAATCGTGCTGGTGTACACATAACTACCCCATATAGCGTGAGAACGGTTGCTTTCGAATGTGTTGTAGGTAATCGTGGCATTGTAGACCTGCGGTCCAAGACCAGGACCTGTACCCCTCAAATATATACCCGTGTCGAAATTCCTAACGGTGATGCCCTGAATTGTGACATCATCGGCGCGGTTAACGTAGAAGCCACGACTACCCGGAGTGCCAGGGCCAACCACCACAGATCCACTGCCGCTTCCCAACACCCTGACCGTCTTGGCAATGGCTACACTTTCATTATAGGTGCCAGCCAGGACATAGACAGTTCCACCGCTCATGACCCTATCTATGGCTCCTTGGATGGTATCAAACGCATCATAATTCCACGTATGTCCATCATTAGGACAGGTGCTACAATAATCATCATCCACCCAAACTACGCTAGGCCCTGGGAAAGAAACCACAGTTATGCCATGGGGCCAGTCAGGAGCAGGACCAATCAGGCCAATCCCAATAGCCGTTGCGTGTACTATGGCTGTACCAGGGACAGCCGGCGGAAGGAGGATAGCTGTAGCAACTCCATTTGTGGTCACAGCGCCTGAACGGAAGGCATCAAGCCAGACGCGGCCGCCACCAGCATGGCGGATACGTATTGTATGCATTCCCGGACTAAGGGAATGCGCTAATTGACGTTCAACCCGCCATTGCGGAGAAGTGCTGGCAAAATTCACTGTAGCCAGGTAGATGCCATCAATGCTCACATCAGCCATGCCACCACCCACATCCGTGGCGTAGACCACAGAAACTGCCTCACCATAAAAATTCCAAGAGACTTCATCCCCAGGAATATCAGAGTAGATATAAGCACCACCACTTGCGGAGGGAGCCAAAACAGTATTCCAGGAACCCAATTTGGTAACGGAGGCACTCTCTGCTTCGATGTACCTATAAGGCAAAGTACCATACGTGGTTGTGATCCCGACCATAGTGCCATCAGCAACTTTGTTGCCAATGTAATCCGTCACCGTTACCATGATTTGCGAGGTCGAGACGCCATCTAATGGCACTTCAGTGGGATCGGCAGTGATGGTCAGGGTATACGGCGGACCGGGTCGGTCAAGAGCAAGCAGCCAACGCACGGCATCCGCACAGGTATCGCCTGCGCTGGAGGTATTCAGTTCGACATATTCTCCATTGGCAGCAGCAGTACCTGCTCGGAATGGATAATAGCCCAGAGAGTACCAGCCCGAGGGAGAGAAATCAGGCACCGTGTCACCATTTGCATCCCTGGTCTGATCCACGGCGACAGTAGCTGTGCCTCCAAAGTAATGAATAGTATACGGCACTGCTATCGGGCGAGCCGCATGGACACTCCAATGTGCTTGTACCTCATA
>JBMFPM010000066.1:0-8511 GCA_049969135.1 Anaerolineae bacterium | reverse complement strand
CTACTCCCTTTTTGCTCTACATACAAAACCAGCGAACTTTTTCAACACTCTCAAGGTTGCTGTGGTTGCCTGTTGTCCAAATTTGTGCTAAAATCTAGCTTGCATCACACTTTCATATCAGGTCAGGAGGTTGAGGTAGAGCCATGCCCATCTATGAATACGAATGTGAGTCTTGTCGCATTCGTTTCGAACGTTTTCAGCATTTCAAGGACGAGCCACTGAAGGAATGCCCGGAATGCGGCGGGCCAGTACACCGTTTGTTGCAGCCCGTGGGCATCATCTTCAAGGGCTCTGGTTTCTATATTACGGACAGCCGCCAACTGTCCTCTGCGTCGAGTCATCCAGCCAAAGAAATTTCCGCGCCCAAGGACTCTAATGAGAAAAAAGCCCTGCCCGCCGCAGAAAGCGGGAAAACTGGAAAAACAGAGGCGGCGGATTAATCCCGCCGCCTCGTCCCAAAGTTTGCGACACAATAAACTAGGCTTACAACTGGAAGCCGCCTGTAGCCTGGACAATGCGTCGCTTGTAGTTCTCCACAAAAGTCAAGAGTTTGGCTTCCAGTTCTTGCCATTCTTTGCTAGCCAAAATCTCGCGCATCTGAGGCAGTGTCTCTGTAACACCCCCAGCCAATACCTGTGGCCCTTCGCCACACATCGTATACCAAGCATCCGTAAGCTGTAACCCTGCCTGCACCATGGCTGGCCCGAACTCACGCATAATAAAATCGATGTACTCGGATTCCCGCTCTCGTTTAATGTCCCAGGTCATTAACAGTTTGATCATACTTTCACGCCTCAACAAAAATCTGAATCAGATGTATCATACACGATGGTACGTGGAAATGCAAGTCTCATGATGGCTGCTCTGATCCAGCTCTCCAAGCCCTATCTATAAGTCTAGGAGCTGTATTCTTGAAAGCTGTTGTACAACGGGTAACTCAGGCAAAAGTAACGGTGGAAGGCAAAGTAGTAGGCGCTATCCGATCTGGCTTAGTTGTCCTGCTTGGTATTGGACAGGGCGATGGTGAGGAAGAAGCCCAATGGATGGCCAATAAGATTGCTAACTTACGCATCTTTGCGGACGAGAACGGCAAATTTAACCGCTCTATCCTAGATGTAGGCGGTGAAGTATTGCTTGTCTCCCAATTCACTCTGTATGGTGATGCACGCAAGGGGCGCCGTCCCAGTTTTACGGAAGCTGCACCTCCTGAAATAGCCGAGCCCTTGGTGAATCGCGTGGCACAACTGCTGGTTGAAAATGGTGTGCCAGTGGCTTGTGGACAATTTCAAGCGCACATGCTCGTTGAAATTCACAACGATGGACCCGTAACGATCATCTTGGAAAAATCACAAATGACCAACAACCCATCACTGGATCGACGCATGGATTGAACAGGACGGGAACTTTTGCATCCGCGTATCGTCTGCGATTAGTGAGGCGCTATTATGAACCAATTCTATCGCGTAGGGACAATTGTTACTATTGCCTGTCTTATCCTATGCGTAGCTTGCCTGCCAAAGCGCGATAGAACGCCTTCCGTCATCGTAGATTCCATGCCCACCCAAGCCGGGTTAGCGTTAAGGGTAACAGGCAGAAATTGGCAGCCCGGCAGCGAGGTCATGGTTGGCTTTAATGCACCCGGAGGTCAGCCAAAGGATAGCGAAACCATCGCTACGGTGCTAACAGACGCATCAGGCAGCTTTGTGGCTCTGTTTCTTTTCCCTATGGATAAGCAGTGGGCTCAGATGCCTGAACTATGGGTAGTGGCTCATACCCACGACTTTGGCCAAGTTGCCACCGCTAGCTTTCGCAATCCGCAACTGTTCACCCCTACTGCCCTGCCCAAGTCTACTCCTCGCATCACACCGACCGTACAATCCACAGCATACGCCTTTGGTTATGTCAAAAACATCGCACCCGCTTCCCATAGCCTTGCGCTGAAACCGCTCGAAGGGCAAGCAGGAACCATAACTTGGGATGAACATACACAGATCTTGTACGCCGGCCAGCTAACACAGCTCTCAGAGATCCAGGTGGGAGATTTGATCGAAGTAAGCGGGCAAAGTATCACAAAAGACCACATTATGGCTCATCAAATTCTGATCCTAGCCCGTGCTATAGTTGAACAAACCCCCACCCCAACGAAACCTCTCTCAGCATGGCGCGGCGAATATTACAATAATACCACCTTCAGTGGAGCCCCTCTGGTAACTCGGAGTGATCCGATGATTGATTTCCAATGGCAGAATGGCTCCCCTGCAGAAGGATTGCCCGCTGATCATTTTGCCGTCCGCTGGACAGGCGACTGGCCGTTTGAAACCGGCACCTACCGCTTCTATGCTCAAGTGGATGATGGTGTGCGACTGTGGTTCGATGACCATTTGATGATTGACCAATGGCATGAAAGTACCGGAGCGTTGTATAGCGCGGATGCATATGTGAGTGATGGCTCTCATGCAGTCCGTGTAGAGTACTTTGAAGCTTGGGCAAATGCCCATGCCAGAGTATGGTGGGAATACCGCAGCCGTGACATCGCGGTCGCACATGCTGATTGGAAAGCAGAATACTACAACAATATGACCTTAAGCGGCGCGCCATTTCTCGTGCTAAATGAACGCATCATTGATTTTGATTGGGGCGCTGGCACGCCTGCCAGTGGTATGCCCGCCGATCATTTCTCAGTGCGCTGGACACGAACCGCCTTCCTAGACGCTGGCACCTACCGCTTCTATGCCCTCAGCGATGATGGTGTCCAACTATGGGTGGATAAAACGATGGTGATAGACCACTGGATGGACGGTGCCGCACAAACCTATGTCGGGGACGTGTACCTCCCCCAAGGTAGCCATACCATCCGAGTGCAATACTATGAAAACGCCGGTATGGCCGTGATTAAGGTATGGTGGGAATTGCTACCCGCTACTCCTACGCCGACCTATACACCTGTACCACCAACACCTACTCCCTTGCCGCCCATTCCCACATCTACCCCTTTGCCACCAACAGATACGCCCATTGTCCCAGCTACCCCACAACCTACACCATCGTCGTAGGGCAATTTTCTAAATTGCTCTACGCTCCAATTTGACAGATAGAACATTTGTTCCTAAAATAGCTTTGTCAATACAAGAGCGAGAGGTTTTCCAGATGGATAGGGTTGCAAAGCTGAAACTGCTCACCCGGGCTGCGCAATACGACCTATGCGCTGCTTGCGGTACCCAAGCTTCCCGCGTCCGCGACGAAATCGGGCAATGGCTCTACCCTGCTGTGCTGCCCGATGGCAAGAGAGTTACCTTGCTAAAGGTACTGCAATCCAACCTTTGCGAAAACAACTGCCTTTATTGCGGAAATCGTCGCGCGCGTGATGTGGAAAGAAGCGCATTTAGTCCAGAGGAACTCGCTGCGGCTTTCGATGAATTGGTCAGGCGTAACAGGGCGCAAGGCCTTTTCCTGAGCTCAGCTGTCTGGGATAGCACCTCCCGCACCATGGAGCAAATGATTGCCACGGTGGAGTTGGTTCGCTTCAAATACCAGTTCCGAGGCTATATACACCTCAAGCTCCTGCCTGGTTGTGAAAAAGCGCTAGTAGAACGCGCTGTGCAGATTGCTGACCGCGTCTCGATCAATCTAGAGGCTCCAAACCCTGAGCGACTGCAAAAGCTGAGCCATGATAAACGCTACGAACAGGATTTGCTGCAGCCTTTGCAGTGGGCCAGGCAATTCCGCAACGAAGGCTTAGGTGCCAAAGCAGGCTTGACGACACAATTCGTCGTTGGTGCAGCTAGCGAATCTGACCTAGAAATCCTAGAAACTGTCGCTCGATTGTATCGCGAATACCACCTCACCCGTGCCTATTTCAGTGCGTTCCAGCCTATCCCAGATACACCGCTGGAGAACTTGCCCGCTACCCCGCCCCTGCGCGAACACCGGCTTTACCAGAGTGATTTCCTTCTTCGTTATTACGGCTTCAGCCTCCAAGACCTGACTTTTGACGAAAAGGGCTATCTGCACACTGACGTCGACCCAAAGATGGCATGGGCTCTGCGGCACCCCGAATATTTCCCTGTGGAAATCAACCGCGCCAGCAAAGAACAACTGCTCCGTGTACCAGGCATCGGACCGCGTTCCGCCGCGCGCATCCTGCAAGCACGCAGAGAGAATAAACTGCGCTGCATAGAGGATTTGTCTGCCTTGGGAATTGTAGGCACGCGGGCAGCGCCATTTATTTTGCTCGATGGCCGCCGCCCGCCTCAGCAACTTACGCTCTGGTGATGAGCTATCAAGACGTCTTGGGTGGACTACATCGTTACGATGACACGGTAGTTGTTCCCGTTCAAAGCTGCCTCAAGTGCCTCACGGAGCTGGGCAAAGGGAAACACCTTGGAGATCAGTGGCTGGACGTTTATGGAACGACTGGATAACAAAGCCACCGCCTGCAAAAAGTCTTCCCTGTCTTGACTCACCGTACCAGTCAACACAATCTCCTTGTGGTGGAACAAATTGGGGTCTATGGTGATCATGGAACCACGGGGATGTACACTGGCGTAGACCATCAGACGGCCGCCCTTGCCTACTGCTTTAATTGCCTCCTCAATGGCAGAGGCAATACCAATAGCAGCAAAAATCACATCTGCACCGCGGCCATCCGTCAATTCCTTAACCCGTTCTGTAAAGTTCTCTTTGCTTGGGTCAATAGTCGCCCATGCGCCCATCTCCAGTGCTTTGGCAGCGCGTACAGGATTGGGTTCGCTGACAATAACACGCGCGCCAAGGCGCTTGGTCAGGATGAGGTGCAGTAATCCCATAATACCTGCGCCTATAATCACAACATTATCCGCAGGTTCAACTTGAGCCTTCTTGATACTGCGCAGTACACAAGATATAGGCTCAGACAAGCAGGACTCGATGAATGGCACATCGCCATTTACGCGGTAGATTTGATAACCATCTACCAGCATATACTCTGATAACCCGCCAGGCCCGGCAGGTTCACCGCTCTGGCGATTTTGCCAGGCATTGTCACAAATATTGTCCAACCCACGACGACAGGATGTGCACTGGAAACAGCGATAGAGCCTTGCTGCAACGACATGATCGCCTGGCTTCACCTTCACCTGAAGTCCTGGGCCTACTTCTGTTACAACACCAGAAACTTCGTGCCCTCCTAAGAGTGGGTAAACGCTCGTATCTATGCCCGCATATACCCTTTGTTCCCACGTGCACAGGGCACAGGCTTTGACCTGCATCAGGGCTTGTCCAGGCCCAGGAACAGGGATCGGTACTTCCTCGAACTGGATTTCTTTCGGAGCAACTAGAATGGAACGAATAAAGGTCTTCTTTGTCATTCTCGTATTAGCTTTCTAGCAAAGTATTGTGGGGCAGAGAGTTAATGTAATGCTTTCTCAGCCTGCTTGACCGTGGCGCCGTCATGGATAATGGCGGCAATAGCACGGGTCATCTTATCTGGCGCAGGATGTTGGTAAATATTGCGCCCAATAGCAACCCCCTTCGCCCCTGCCTGCATCGCATCATACACAACCGTCAACAGATCCGTTTCTGTCTTAATTTTGCCACCACCCAGGATAACGATGGGTACATATGTGGTATCTACAATGCGGCGGAAACTCTCCACATCACCGCTGTACTGCGTCTTAACTAGATCTGCACCTAACTCAGCACCAATACGACAAGCATGGCCAATGTTCTCTGGCGTCCACCAAGTCGCTGGATCTTCAAACCCACCGGGAAGCATCTCAGCTAGGACAGGCAGATTCCACTCACGACACTCGCTGACTAACAGCGAGAGATAGGGCAGTGTCTCTGCCTCATAGCGGCTGCCTGGAAAACCCATCGCCACAACCCCATCTGCACCAATGCGCAAGGCATCCAGCGCGTTGTAAATGAGCGACATGCTACCACGTTCTTTTGCTAGCATACTCGTGCCACCATCCACCCGCAGGATGAGCCCGGCTGTGCCGATTTGCTCTGCAAACCGCGTTGCTACTCCAAAGGTAGTCATGATGACATCTGCGCCGCCAGCTAGGACTAGTTCGATCGTCTTGCCCGGGTTGTCCAGGCCAGGCACAACCCCCATACCGCCAGCATGATCCATAGCTACAATCAGCGTTTTGCCATCACTTCTGAAGATGCGCCGCATTCTACGTTCTTTCGTTCCGTACAACTCTGCCTCCTTGTTGTTTCATCGTTGGTTTAGATGTTACGTTTTCTTTCCAACTCACCCATTCCTCTTCGAGCTGACAACTGGCTATGGGTCGGGGCTCTGCGCGCCGACCCATAGCCAGATTCCCTCTAGACCAACTCCGCTTTAGAAGATGCCGAACTGGCCAAAGATCGGGTAAGACCCCAGTACAGCAACAATAATGATGCCGATTAGGATCTGGGTCGGCGAGATTTTCTTCTTCTCCAGCAGCCACCACACTAGCAACACCAGCAAAAGCGGTAACATATTGGGCAACAAACCATCCAGAATCTTCTGCAGTTCAAAGGTGCTTCCGCCAATCGTGAACTTGATCTTTGTACTGACTTTGACGAAATTGACGGTCAATGCACCGAGCACAAAGTTGCCCAGCACACCAGCCATTGTGATCGCTCGGTTCAATGCACCGCTCTTGAGGATATTGGTGACTGCATTACGGCCTTGTAGATAGCCCTGCTGCCAGATCCACCAGCCAACACCCCATACGAAGGCTGCTACAAGGATGAGGTAAATGATTGGACCCAGGAAATTACCCTGCAGCGCCAGGCTCATGCCGATAGCCAGCGAAATGGGAATAACGATGCCCTGCTGAATCGTGTCCCCAATGCCTGCCATAGGCCCCATCAAGCCTGTCTTGACCGAGTTAATGGCATCATCACTGATGTCAGCACCCAGCGCCCGCTCCTCTTCCATCGCGATAGTAATGCCATGGACGACGCCACCAATATCAGGCTGGGTATTGAAGAATACCAAATGGCGCTTGAGGGCAGCCTTGATATCCTCTTTATTCTTGTACAACTTGCGGATGATGGGGGTCATGCTCATGGCAAAGCCAGTACCTTGCAGGCGCTCCCAGTTATAGCAGGCGTGGGAGAAGAAAAGCCAGAGCAGCCAGGAGCGAAAGACGTCTTTGCGCTCCAGTAGCTTGTACCTCTCCGCCTTTTCTCCTGTTGTGGGGAAAAGTGGCCCCGCCTCTTCACTACCAGAGGTGAACGTCACATGCAGCAGCGCCACACACAGGCCGATAATAGCCAGCACCAGCAAGTTCACATTGCCGCCTGCCAGAGTAGCGACAAAGAAACCAATAAAGAAGTAGGCTGGCAATGAGCCTCGGAAGAGGAAACGGAGGTTGAGCGCAATTCCCAGCGCTGCCAGCATGCCACTAGCGGTGTACAGCCCACCCATCACCCAGCCTAGGTTCTGCCCAATCCAATTGAGCGCATTGGCTACCGCAGCCGAGCCAAGATAGGCTGCCAAGGCAACGGGCACAGCGTACAGGAAGAAAAGGAATATCTGCGAGGGGACAACGTTCATCAAAGCCACTCCACGAATGTCCGCTTTCTCAGCTCGGGCATCAGCCCAATGGGCAAAAGCCGAGCAGACCGACATGCGCAACGCCCAGGTAAGGCCACCGAGCAAGCCTAGTGGAGCAGCCAAAGCCAATGCTGCCTCGGTCTGCAGCCCGCCACCCAGAGCAAGAGCAGTACCGAGGTAGCCTGCTAATCCTGGGTCACCAGGCAGCGAACCGCCGGCAGAGATCCAGCCTAGATAGAGGACATTGATGTTAGCACCAATGGTCATGCCCTCTACCGGCCGTCCCATCACCAGGCCTACCAGCGTACCAGCGATCAGAGGGCGGTAGAGCACAGTAAAGCCAAGGTTCGCAAACCAGGGCGATAGCGCTAAATAGTACAAAATGCCGACAATGATCGCAACGCCTAGGCTCATCCTAGTCTCGCCCTGTGCCGGGGATGCCGCATGGCTGATGGAAAACAAAGACCCTGCCAGGAGCAACACCAGGCTGATTACCAGAGCAAGTGCAACTTTACGACGTTCCATTTGCTATCCTCCTTTTTGAATTTGAGATAAGGGTATTACGACCTACTTAACCAAGGCAGAAAAGTCTACACACTGTTCGCCTGGCACAGTCTGGAGAGTAATCCTCACCCCATCTTTGAGCAGGCTCTTCAGGATCTCCTTCTCTTCATCGGACATGGAAATGTTCTTAAAGACCAACTTACGGCCTGGTCCTGATCCCAGCCCCCCTATGTTCAAATGGCTAAAGCGAACGCCCCCATCAAACAGTTGGCGCGCCGCTTGGGGCGATTTGAGCAATAGCATCGTACGATCCCGTTCCGGTGATCCCTCACCCAAAGTGGCAATTGCCTCTTGAATGGTGCGCACATCCACCTTAATACCCGGCGGCGCAGCCAAGCGTAGAACCTCCTGCATGAATGGATCCTTGGCCACCCCGTCATCTACAATGACAATGCGTTCGGTACGGATATGCTTGA